>JAUSPI010000085.1 GCA_030655775.1 Syntrophales bacterium | reverse complement strand
TTATAATATTTACCTCCACTTTAAAGGAAAGAAAATCTATGAATCTTCGCAATGTATCAGGTTATCTCCCTGTAATCCTTTTACTATTCATTCTTGTCATCCCATCAGATGTTCTATGCGTAGAAGAGGACACAGCATATCTTTCATTCAAAAAGACACCCATATCAAAAAACAGGCTTTATCAATACATTGTTAAAAAAGGGGATATCGTATCAAATATCATCCAGACACAATTAAAAGCAAATGATAACGACATCTACAAGATATTAAGTGTTGTAAAACAACTTAACCCAGAGATAAAAGACATAAACAGAATATATCCCGGACAGAAACTGATACTTCCCGGAAAAGACGTACTGAAAACCACAATGAAGGGTGATGCCTCCGTAACCGGCAAGGAAACTGCCCACGTAGATGCCAAAAAAGTGGAAACAGTTCCTCCCATACCCGCAAAGAGCCATCTCCCTGCGATAGACAAAGAAGCTTCACGCATAGACACAAAAAAGGATGCAATCCCCTCCATGCCTGCGAAGAAATATCTCCCCGTAATCAGGCACATGATAAACCGTTTGGATGGATCGGTCATAACAGACGGAACTTACTATATTCCCATCCCTCCAACCGGACAGATAATCATCAATTGTTCCATGGTGCCGATCGTCGAACTGGACGACGGAAGCAGGGTTCTGCTCGACTTTTCCAGCCAGATACCCAACGATGTCAAGAAAATGATTGAATCAACCTGGAGAAACTACTCCGTCGTCAATGACGATATAGGTGTATTTTCCGCCCTTAAAAAGGTGATAGACACATCGAAGACACACTCAATCAAAAGATTTGGGGAATATGCAAAAGTGGGGGAAACGCCCATGATTAAGATATTACTTGACTGGCTTGTGTCAGAAAAAATAACCTCTGGCAGAAAACCGCATCTTCATGGATTGAACCTCGTCGGAGACAGCTCACGCCTGCTGCCACGACCGATAAAAAAATACGCCGAAAAAAACGGGCTGACAATCACAGAGGTCATAGCAAACTCCGGGGTTGCAAGTGCCACAGATGAGAATTACCCCCTCACCGACTTGCCCACAATAAACTCCAGCACAAACAGGGAACTTGCAGTCTCCTTACTCACAACTTTAGGATACACACCCACAAAAAATACTGAGGTCAAGGTATTTAACTCGACCAAGGATGGCTTCAACCTGTCAGTAAAGGCTGATCTGCTAATAAGGTCTGAAGGGAAGTGTGTCATCATTAATTTTAAAAAAATGCCCGAGCAATTCATAAACATATTCAAAAAGAGGGGTACCAAAATCATCTTCATATCAGAAAGAGAACAAAAAAAGGAGGTTGTTCAAAAGGTTCTCTATGCTATGGATATTCCCTTCTCTGCCGGCAATTTCGAGTTTTTAATTCCCGAAAAGGCAGATAACCCACGGGCGATTATCTACCTTCACGCCATAAAGGTAAGGATAGACAAAAACACCACTTACCACTTTGCAGATTTTGACGTAGACGATGAAATTAATGGATTGCTTCATAAAAAATGGGGGGTGAATTTAATTAAATATTGAAAGTAAAAGCGATAGCACTTTTTTCAGGGGGTTTAGACAGCATACTTGCCGTAAAGGTTATACAGGAACAGGACATAGATGTTCTGCTGGGTATAACCTTCGTAACCCCCTTTTTTGGTGCCAAAAAATCGATAGAAGCATCAAAGATGATCGGTCTTCCCCTGCTTCCAATAGACATCACAGAAGAACATCTTGCCATGCTCAAGGCGCCGAAGTACGGATACGGACGAAATATGAATCCCTGCATAGACTGCCATGCCCTTATGCTTAAAATAGCTGGAGAGAAAATGGAAGAGTTGGGGGCAGATTTCCTGATTACAGGAGAAGTGCTGGGACAGCGTCCAATGTCACAGGGCAAACAATCACTTCATGTGGTAGCAAAAAACTCAGGATATAATGGCTACGTCCTGCGGCCACTTAGCGCAAACCTCCTGCCCGAAACGATACCGGAAACTGAAGGAAAAGTTAATCGGGAGAGTCTCTTTGACATCCAGGGAAGAGGCCGAAAGCGGCAGATGGAAATGGCCAAAAAGTACGGGATAACGAACTACTCAACCCCTGCCGGAGGATGTCTTCTGACTGATCCGATGTTTTCAAAAAGGTTAAAAGACCTGTTTGAACACCAAAAAGATTTCAAGATCAGAGATATAGAACTTCTGAAATCCGGAAGACATATCAGGCTAAACGAGAAGACCAAAATAATCGTCGGAAGGAACAAGAAAGATAACGCTCACATCCAGGGTTTGTCGCAGGATGAAGATACTATTATTACCATGAAGGACTTTCCGGGACCGACCGTCCTGATACCTTACGGGTGCGATGATACAGCCCTCAACCGAGCCGCCGCAATATGCGCCCTTTACAGTGACGCACCGGACGATGAAGAAGTCACAGCCATATCCAAAACAGGAACAACTGACAGGTCAATATCGACAACTGCGGCAAAAAGAGAAGACATAAAAGACTTGATTATTTAAGGGGTCAGCCCTTGACATGGGACACTATGCTATGAAGGCAGAGAAGATAAGGATACCAACACCTTGGAAGTTAGTGTCCCATGTCAAGGGCTGACCCCTTTGTTTGTGTTTGTGCCCGCTTACCATTACCCCAAGTGCTGTTTTCTCAACAGGTCGTTTATTGTCTTAACCGGATTGAAGGTTTCAATCGGCACCTCTACAAAAACGGTGTTCCAGCGAGCCATGGAACCGTTCCACAAACCAGGAAGCTCCAGTGCCTTCAGGTCCCTGCCTTCCTCAGATTTCTGTGTAATTAAAATGGCATTCCTGTCAACAAACCTGTTCAGGTCAAATTTTTCTGATTTGTAGTTTCTAACCCCGCATACCAGATCAACCGGGTTAAAATGTGTGGCAGATGTCCAGATCTTGCTCTGCTGCTCAGAACCCATATCTATTTGAGCCCTCTCTATGATCTGTAATGACTGTGTCCCGTCTTCTTTTTCCACCCAGAAGGGTCCTCCACCCGGTTCCCCCACATTCTTTACCATGCCACATACTCGAAGCGGTCGGTTCAACCTGTTGACGATAAAATTTTTCCTCTCAACATGAGGAAACCCATCAAATCCTGGCGGAAAAACTATATTGAGCTCCTTTTCACAAAAGCCGGCTGTCTTTGATAAAAACTTTTTATCCACTTCTCCAGAGGACAGCAGGTGTAAATATTCAAACACCTTTTTCTGAATCTTAACAAGATAGCCCCCGAGGATCTTTTTATATTGGACAGTTATCCCCTTCAATCTATCAGGAACAATGTTATCTATATTCTTTAAAAATATAATGTCTCCATCGACCCCATTCAGGTTTTTCAGAAGGGCCCCGTGTCCACCCGGCCTGAAAACCAGCCCTCCCCCGCTGTCTCGAAAGGGGCGGTTATCCATATCCACAGCAATGGTGTTGGTTGATGCAAGCTGGGCAGAAAGACGGAAATCGAACTTTATATTATAGCTATTTTCATAATACCTTCTAACATTGGAAAAATAATTTTCTACATCCGATTCATGCTCTTTAGAAACTGTAAAGTGCATCCGGCAGACGTCTTTAGCATCCCGGACATAAAGAGCTGCTTCAACCAAATGCTCTTCAAGAGAGGTGCGATTACAATCCGTGTAAGTATGGAATTTAAGAAGTGCCTTAGGAAGATGGGCATAATTCAAGCCCCTGACAGTCAGAATATATTCCAGTATTATTGAAAAATTTTTATCTTTAACCAGATCTGCAATGTCATAACCTGCCCGCGATACAGTGCCACTGAGATCATCGTAGAACGCATATCTGTTAAGATTTACGGCAAAATCTGCCCCCTTTTCAGTATCCGAATCGAGACTTCTGCTATCATAATATCTATACCATTCTCTAAACATGCGACTGGCGGCACCTGAAGCCGGTACAAATTTAAGCATTCTACCCTTCCCGGCTGCCTCATCATGAATAGCCATTAATTCTTCCATTTTTTCCTCAGGAATGACAGTAATTCCATCACCCACCGTACAGGCTCTGTTCAGCCTAACGGGAGAAGCACCCCTTTTGAAAAATTCAAGCTGCGCCAGTACTTTATCTTCAGTCAGACCCTCCGCCTCGATCCTTCTTATATCCTCACCGGTAAGAATGGGGCTCGTCATTCACGTATCCTCCCTGTAAGCATTTCTTTTCTTTTGACAATAGCCCGGTTTTACAGTTTAATGCCTTTTCGTTATCAGACAACTGACAATCACAAACTCGAAAAAAGTCTTTTTTGTCACCCAAAATCATGTCCTGAACTTGTTTCAGGATCATTCAGGGTCTCTAACTCAATAGAACAATTAGATGCTGAAACAAGTTCAGCATGACAAAGGACAGCGTTTTTCACTTTTTACGAAACTATCAATGGCGAAATATACCACTATGGTGAAATTTAGAACAGAAATTATTGAAAACGAAGTCCCCCAAGACCCAGGAATAGAAGAGTTAAAATACTGGTGCGGTGAATTTCACCGTTCAAATCTTGCCCCTCCCCATAAGGGCGGTACCTTGGGAAACCTGAGTTTCAGATTGAAAGATGGTGAAGACTCTTTCATTATTACAGGTTCGAGAGTTAGTCTTTCATATGAACTGCCAGATGACGCCTTTGTAGCCGTACACTCATACGACCTGAAAGAAAATATCGTTTTCGCGTGCGGCACGAGAGAGCCCTCTTCGGAAAGCAGGTTACATTTTGCAATCTATAACCAGAGAAAAGACATCAATGCGATTTTTCATGGTCACTCGGGGGAGATTTTAGCCCATCCTGATAAACTGAATATACCGGAAACAAAACAAAAAGCGCCACATGGAAGTATAGAACTGGTTCAAAGTATTTTAGAAATATTGGACGATGAATTTTTTCTGGTCATGAAAGATCACGGCTTCATCTCCATCGGCAAAACAATGAAAGAAGCGGGAGAACTTGCCTTACAAATGCGCGAAAGATGTCTTTTGTAACAGTTCACTTTGAAAAATCGTATGCCGCAACGGCTGCAAAATTTTACACTGAGAGGAATTCCATACCCCCTTTACGATTTCGAGGTATTCCAGTTTTTTAAGGCATCCGTAAATGGGTTCCGGGGTGATGCCTGTTTTTCACGCTTTTTTGGCTTTGAGCTTTTGCCGCTTGGTTTTTTTACCGTTTCTGTTTTTTCACTTTGCTGTTCGCGTGTCTCGAGAGGATCCTTCTTCATCGACAACGAGATACGTTTCCTCTCAACATCCACACTCATAACAGTAACCGTTACCCTTCGGTTCACCTCTATTACATCGTGCGGATTGCGGACAAACTTATCGGCAAGCTCGCTGATATGTACAAGACCGTCCTGGTGCACCCCAATGTCAACAAACGCTCCAAATGCCGTGACATTCGTTACTACACCAGGCAGCTTCATGCCCACCTCCAGATCAGAGATTTCGTTGACACCTTCAGTAAACGTAAAAAGTTCGAACTCCTCGCGCGGATCCCTTCCCGGCTTTGCAAGTTCGCCCACAATATCTCTCAGTGTCGGCATTCCCACGGCATCGGTAATGTAATTTTCCAGCTTGATTCCGTTTCGCATCTCAGGTTCGCTCATCAGGTTAGCTATCGTACAATCGAGGTCTCTGGCCATCGCTTCGACAACGGGGTATCTTTCAGGATGAACTGCCGAGGTATCAAGAGGATTTTTTGCTCCGCTAATCCTCAAAAAACCTGCCGCCTGCTCAAATGTTTTAGGGCCCATACCGGGAACTTTAAGCAGCTCCTCCCGTGAAAGAAATGCTCCATTTTCATTCCGGTGCATAACTAAATTTCCCGACAACCTCTCCGAAAGCCCGGATACATAGCTCAGGAGCTGTTTGCTCGCGGTGTTGACCTCCACACCAACAGAATTCACACAGCTTGAAACTACGTCATCAAGAGATCTTTTCAGGGCTTTTTGATCTACGTCGTGTTGATACTGTCCAACGCCGATAGATTTAGGGTCAATCTTTACAAGTTCCGCCAGAGGGTCCATCAATCGCCTGCCTATTGATGATTCTGTTGATTTAATCCTCGACAGGTCAAAACAAGATTTAACCTGCTGAATATACAAGAAATAAACGAAAATAATGCTTGACTTGTATGGGCGTATAAAGTACAGTAACGCACTGATAATATTTACATATCCTATT
>JAUSPI010000084.1 GCA_030655775.1 Syntrophales bacterium | reverse complement strand
CCCTCTCCCTAACCCTCCCGCCCCTGGCCGTTCTAATTCTGAAGCACGTGTAGCTTAATTCATGAAAATTAAAACCCATGAAAACAATTAATTTAAACGGTAAATGGATGCTGTTGGGCTCTGAACCTCAATCAGACTCATTGGACAATATCATTAAACCAGATCCCAATATAGGTGATTGGATGATAACTAATGTCCCTGGAGATGTTAATGCTACGTTATTACAGTACAAAAAAATCCCGGATCCTCATTATGATACACAAGCACAAAATTGCTACTGGGTTACCGGTAAAGAATGGTGGTATAAGTTAACATTTGATACCCCTGATGTTGGTGAGGCAAAAACAGATCTTTGTCTAACGGGGGTGGACGGCCATGCAGATATTTGGCTTAACGATAAATACCTCGGCGAAATGAAGAACGCTTTCCGTCTATTTCGTTTCAACGTAACCGGCTTATTAAAACCGGAGGGAAATGCTCTCTTGCTCCGCTTTCAATCACTCAATCAGCTTCTCGGCGGACCCCGGTTTGATGAACAGAACAGTTGGAAAGACAGGAGAGCTTTCCTCCGCAAACCTCAATTTTCATTCGGCTGGGACTGGGCATTACCTCTTCCTTCAATAGGACTCTCAGAAAATGTATGGATTGAGCATCATAATGAGTATTGTCTGACAGATATTTCTATTCAGCCCTTTATGAACGGCAGAATCGATTTTGCGTTTGAAGTTACTGAAAAAACAAAGGAAGCCGGTTATCGTATCGCGGTGAATGTCACCGGGTATGGTTCAGATATTAAAAATGAGATTTCAAGAGACTCTTTTAAGTCTTATCTGAGTTTGAGTATTCCAAACCCACAACTTTGGTTTCCAAACGGCTACGGAAAGCATCCCCTATACGATTACTCAATTGAACTTCTGGTAAACGATGTTGTTGCAGACAGACGGAAGGGACGTCTGGGACTTCGTGAATCAAAAATTGTGGAAAGACCTTTTACCCCAACAAAAGCAGGGCCTGGTTTTTCATTCGGAATTGAAATTAACGGGGAGACTATATTTTGCAAAGGAGCAAACTGGGTCCCTTTAGAGCTGTGGCCAGTAAATGCTTCGGAGGAACAATATGAGTTTTATTTAAAAAAAGCAAAGGAAGCCAACTTCAACATGCTCCGGGTGTGGGGAGGAGGAATCTACGAACGAGATATTTTCTACGAACTGTGTGATGAACTGGGAATAATGGTCTGGCAGGATTTTATGTTTGCGAGTACTGGCTATCCAATTGATCTTCTGCGTGACGAGATTATGGCAGAAGCCAACTATCAGATCCGACGCCTTAGAAATCATCCGAGTATCGTACTTTGGTGTGGTTGTAATGAAGACGTGTACTCCTGGGATTATCCAAATCAGGCAGGGGATAACCTGCAAAAAGACAGCGGTATTTATTCTGAAACAAAAGATGCATGGACTGTAAATAGATTAAGGGATGATCCGCAGATATATACCATGATTCTACGAGGTTTGGTTGGTGGGTTCGGTCTCGGTGTGCCTTACGTAGAATCAAGTCCGCAGTCTAGGGATGATTTTGGCAACTTACCGAATTCCGGAAATTGCCATATCTCCTGCTGGAAATATGCTCTCTTTGAATCTGACGGAAAACCAGAACGATTCCGAAACCATTTTGAAAGGGTATGTTCCTTCAATTCGGAGTTCTGCATTCAGGGACCCTGCAGCGAAAAAACTTTCAAAAAATTCCTTTCTCCTGATAATCTTTGGCCGCCCAACCAGGCATGGATAGATCACATTCAGAGAGGTCATAGAAATCTGCCGCATTACGAGCAGACACTTTTAATTGCCGGTGCAATTTTTGGTGAAATAGATAGTCTTCAGAAATATGTAAAGTTTGGTCAAGCCACACACGCGGAAATGATGAGAGCCGAGTTTGAAAGTGCCCGGCGTGACCGTCCAAACAATGGCGGGACAATGGTGTGGATGTATAATGACAGCTGGCCTACCAGTAACTGGTCAATCATCGATTACTATCGGCATCCCAAACCTGCGTTTTATGCCGCCAAACGAGCCTGCGCCACCTTGCTCCCAATAATCTTTGAACGCTCCGGAAAAATTGAGTTCTTTTTTAGCAACGATTCATTTGAGGGTGCGGAAGTAAATTTAACCTATGGACAGGAAACCCTGCAAGGGAGTTGGAAAGAGATACCGTGGCCATACCCTCAGATCAAATTTGAATTCCTTGATCAGGAATTTGCCCGGGGAAAATGGCATTCGCGTATTCAGCTTCAGACAGATTCGTTTGCCCGTTTTTGCCACTTGCTGGTAAAAAAAGATAACATTGAGATATCCCTTTCCGATAACTATTTTGACGTGTCAGCCGGGAGCAAACACCAAATATGCATTCAATCGCAAGAAAAACTTGATGCTAACAGTTTGACAATAGGAAATTGGTGGACAAAATGGGAATAGTATCTGCGAGTCAACATACCACCCCCAAAAAAATCTATTAACCGTAATTGTCAAACACCGGTTTGACGCGCGGGAATTCTTATTCTCAGGACGGAGAAAAAGTTGGTGACCGCAATGAACGCGCCGAGCAGAAAAACATACTGATAACCCAGCTTAAACCAGATTATCCCGCTCAACAAAGCAACGGAAATGGAAAAAAAGTGGTCAATCGTCA
>JAUSPI010000083.1 GCA_030655775.1 Syntrophales bacterium | reverse complement strand
TTTCCCCACCGGAGGGGACGACAACGGTCTTGCCGTCAATGAACCTCGATATCCTGCTGGCGTCAATTACAGGATCCGCCCCATTGCCGGCCCTTATTGCCAGGGCAAGCTCCGCACGGCTCAGGGGTTTCAGGTCAAGGGGGCTTCCCGAATGAAAATAATCCCTCTGGCGCATAAAAACGGCGTTCAAAATCTCATGGGTGATCCGGTTTCTGGTAGTTATGAGCCTCAACTTCCGCATCAGGGCCATGCCCCCTTCTTTCTCAAGGAGGCGGGGATCGCCGTTGAACAGATACTCCTTCCCAAAACCGGGGTGACGGTAGCGGACGGTGAAATACCGGGCGCGTCCGATAATTCCGACAGCGTCACGGCTCACTCCGTCACGGGACGCGGCCTTTTCGGCTCCCGCAAGCCGTCGGGCAACAATAGCGCCCTTTTCAAACAGGGCATTGAAAAGGGGAGCTCCTTCAGCTTCATCTATAAACTTTTCAAATCCGGCAGGGGAGAGCTTCAGAAATTTAGCGAGTATGATCTTGCCGATAAGCTCGGCCTGGCGCCTGTCATGTTTATATGAAAACCCTTCAGCCTTCAGCCTTCAGCCTTCCACCTATCCCCACCGTAAAATAGAAGGTCGCCCCTTTGCCCCTTTCCGATTCCACCCGGACCGAACCGCCATGAATCTCAGCAATCCTTTCCACGGTGGCAAGGCCTATGCCCGTCCCCTTCGTGTCTACCTCCTTCAGCCTCTGGAATATCTGGAATATCTTTTGATGATATTCCGGATCGATGCCGATGCCGTTGTCCTTTACGTAAAATTCGTGGAACCTGTCCGTCTTTTTGCACCCAACCTCGATCACCGGACTTTCAGTATCTCCCATATATTTGATGCTGTTCTGGATCAGGTTCTCGAAGACCTGAAATATTCTCGTTTTTTCGCAATGGATGACGGGAAGGCAGTCCGACACATTCACCTTTATGCCGGTTTTTTCCAACTGTGGGCCGAAAACACTCAGGACGTCTCTGATTATCTCCGCTGAAGGGACATCCTCAAAAGCACCGGCCACCCTGCCGATCCTCGAAAGCTCAAGAAGATCGTCAATGAGAATCTCCATCTGTCTAATATTGGCCTGGATACGCGCCAGGTATCTTTTTCCCGTGTCGGGAAGGACGTCCTGAAAATCGGAAAGGAGAATCGAGGAGAAGCCCTGAACTGAGACGATAGGCGCCCTCAGGTCATGGGATATGGTATAGACAAAGCTCTCCAGCTCCTTGTTCTTTTTGCGTATCTCCTCCGCCAGCCTTGCCCTTTCGGTGACGTCTTCTATGACCAGGATGATATCTTCTTCTTCTTCTTCTTCTTCTGCACGGCGGATACCACTTGCCGTGATGTTCAGGATCTTGTCCGGGTGATCCGAGGAGGCGTGTTTTACCCCATAGAGCCGGCGAGGCTCCCCGGTCTCCATCACCTCATCAAAGGCCTGAAGGAGCCCCCCTTCTTTCAGGAGATCGCCGGGGAACACCTCTTTGATGTTTTTCCCTACCACATCCTCGTCCCCGATCCCCCTTGTTTCCCGATACGTCCGGTTGACCGATTTTATGTTCAGCTTTTCATCCAGCACCAGGAGTGAGGATGGGATGCTGGCCACGATCTTTTCGCTGTACTCCTTGAGGTGTATGATCTCCGCCCTTGCCTGTTCACGCTCCGTAATATCCCTGACCGTGACGATAAGGCCGATAACGGCGCCTTCCTGATCCATTAGGGGGGAGGTGCTGATACGGCAGATCCTGATCGCGCCCTCTTTTGTCTTGACTTCCATGTTGTAGCCCTGCCGGATCTTTTCCCGGATAGATTTTTCAAACCTTCTTCCACGATGCTTTTCGGTCAGGATGGTCAGGAAGCGCTTTCCCAGGAGTTCGTCGGGCGTGTATCCATAATCCTCGATCCTGGGATTGAGATAGGTGAAATTACCATTTATATCAATGGTATAGATGAGATCATTGGCGCTCTCTAAGAGATTCCGGAGATAGTCCCTCGATTCCTTTATTTCCTCTGCGAGTCCGACTTCTCTTGCCAGCGATTCAATCCGCCGCCGGTCAAGGCCCAGGATGTACAGGAGGCCAGAGAGTATTGTCGCTATGATGAACGCCATCGTGAGCAGGGTATTTTCGAAATTCTTCCTGCTCATTAGCGTGACTTCCGCTGCGGGAATCACCAGAGCAACTGAATATTGCCTGCCGCCAAGGTAAAAGGGGGCATAGGCTATGAGCTTTTCGATTTCCCCCTTTTGCCCGTTGTGCCAGCCACTGATATACACATCGGTCCCTGACTCCCCCCTCATCATCTTTTCCCGCATAATCCTGTCTATCTCTTCAAAAGAGATGCCGGGAGCCCTTTCTTCCCTGACGGCAAAGGCGTTAAAGCCTATGAACTCCTTTATCGGGTGTGAGACAAATATCCCTCTATCATCTATTATCCAGCAGTAGTCCGTTCTTTTTGCCCCCATCGTCTCGACACGTATGCTCTTCTCAAGCATTGAGACAAAATCTATACTCGCGCCTAATACACCGGTAAATTTACCATTATCATAAAGTGGAACAACGATGAAAATCGTATTGAAACGGCCTTCAATGTCCACGTATTTTTCGCCGCCGGCAAGGAGCATCCCGGATATATATGGCCTGCCCGTCCTTTTGACCTCCCTGAAGTATTCCCTGAAGCTGAAATCTTTCCCTGTCACACCTTTCAGCTTATCCTCCGGAGTGCAGTGCGTGAGGATTCCCCTGTCATCCAGGCGGAAGAGGAGGTTTATGTTTTTTTCTTTCAGATCGCCATAGAACATCTTCATGTCAGCCAGACATTTTTTGTCCTCTTTTATTATTGAGGATACCTGCGAGACTGCCACCAGCTTGTGTCCGACGCCATCCACGGCCAGTTCCGCCTCACGGCCTATCAGTATGGCCAGGGTCAACTGGTGTTCGCTGAAACTCGCCACTATGTCGGCCTCAACCTGAAGGTGATTTCTGTAAATAATCAGAGATCCCGCGGCTGTCAGCAGCAGGGCGGCAATACAGATTATGGATGTTCTTTTCATTTGCAAAAACTCCTGTTGAGGTTGTTAGGTTGAAGGTAGAAGGCTGAAGGAAAATAGACTGAAGGCTGTTTATAGGTTGTTTAGGCTGAAGACTGAAGGCTATTAGGAAAAAACCTTCTACCTTCTACCTTCCACCTTCAGTCTTCTACCTTCAGTCTTCTACCTTCAGTCTTCTACCTTCAGTCTTCTACCTTCAGTCTTCAGCCTTCCACCTTCCACCTATCTTTTTTTACGGCGCTTAAAAACGCCTCCACCACCTCAGGGTCGAACTGTGTGCCGGCATGCTTTTTGATCTCATCCACAGCATCTTCAAAGGGCATGGCGGGATGGTAAGATCGGACGTTTGTCATTGCCTCAAAGGAATCGGCTACGGCCAGTATCCGGGCGCCCAGATCAATCTCATCGCCTTTTATACCCTGGGGATAACCCTTTCCGTCAAAACGCTCGTGGTGCTGATGGACAATGGGCAAAAGCTCTCCGAGAAACGCCGCGGGTCTGAGTATCTTCACGCCGCATTCGCAATGAGTTTGAACCTCTTTTCTTTCTTCACCGGTCAGAGAGCCGTTTTTGAGGAGAATTTCTTTGTCTATCGCAATCTTTCCGATATCGTGAAGCAGTCCCGCTGTTCGGATGCGCTCTGCTTCTCCAGAAGACAAATTCATTTCTTTTGCGATGGCAAAAGCATACTTTGACACCATCTCGGAATGACCGCTGGTGTAGCTGTCTTTCGTCTCAATTACAGAAATCAACACCGCGAGAGTATCAAGATATTTTTGCTCAATATTTTCCCTCAATTCCACATTTTCTCTGTCTGTCCTGTGACTCTCCCAGGCTTTTATTGCCACTACGGGCAGCACTGTGAGATAACCGCCCGTTTTGACAATATAATCATACGCCCCCATTTTTATCGCCTCGGCGGCGACCGCCTCGTTCCCATGGCCCGTTACCATGATCACTGGTATATCGTAACCAGCCTTATTGATTTTCCCCAGAGTCTCCATGCCGTCAATCCCCGGGAGACTGTAATCCAGCAGGATTAAATCGAATTTGGAGTCATCGGCGAGTCTTTCCAGACAATCATATCCCGATTCCACCCACACAACTTCGCCTCCCTCCTTTGCACGCATCAATGCCCCCCTGGCCAGTTCAGCATGATCGGGATTGTCCTCAACCAGAAGAATCCTGAGAGATTTCATAAACTGCCTTCTTTTTTGTTTGAATCTTGTTAACTACTCACGTAGTCAGGCTGAAGCTATTTAGACTGAAGGCTGAAGGGGTCAGAAGAGCGCGATTGCGGTGCTTTGGCGGAGAAACACCTGCCCGCCATCGCGAGCTCAGGCGAGCGGGGTAGATTCTTGTGCCAGACATGGCTTCAAAATTCGCAGTATCCCCGCTTTTTCCTAACAGTCTTCAGCCTTCAGTCTATCCACCTTAGTAGTTACAAGTCTTCTTAAGACAGTTTCAATTAACATATAACCCTTTTAAATACAATCGAAAATAAGGGTTCACCGCAGAGAACGCCGAGTGACGTAGGGTCGGGTTTTATACCCGACCGTTTTCGGTGGCATGTAAAATACCACCCTACTTTTTAAATACCCGCGTTGAAATATTCTTCCTCGTTCCCACGCTCCTGCGTGGGAACCGAGAAAAAACTGTGAACCTTGAACCTGACAATCTGAGTAGTTACGCACGGACAAACGAGTTTGTCCATGCCACCCGCCTGCATTCAGGTTGGTTAGGTAGAAGGCTGAAGGAAAATAGGCTGAAGGCTGTTTATAGGTTGTTTAGGCTGAAGACTGAAGGCTATTAGGAAAAAACCTTCTACCTTCAACCTTCAGTCTTCAGCCTTCAGCCTTCAGCCTTCTACCTTCTACCTTCCGCCTTCAGCCTAAACACCCGCGTTGAAATATTATCGCCATCCGTTATTATTGTAACCGCCCCGTTCCTATCCGTCCTAAAAATCTTCGAGCCGATTGTTTTGTATCTTTCCAGCACGTCCGGATAGGGGTGGCGGAAGATATTTGCGCCGCAGCTAAAGACAACAATTTCAGGGCGAACCATTTCAAGAAACGGGGGCGTACTTGATGTAAATCCCCCGTGGTGGGGAGCCATAAGGACATCGCTTTTGAGATCAACGTTGGCGCTTACAAGACGTGACTCGGTTGGTTCTGATATATCTGCCGGCAAGAGGAAACTTACCTTTCCAAACGTGAGTTTCATGACCAGGGAATTATTATTGACAACATCGAATTTCTGAATGGAGTCCCCATATTTTATGATAGGGTTTTCCGGGTTTAATATTTTTATGGTAACCGTGCCAATTCTTTTTTCGGGTGTATCCTTGCTGACAACCCTGTGAGCTATTCCCCTTTTTTCTATTATTTCAGCAAACTTTTTATAAGGCCTGGTGTCTGCGGTCTCACCATTTGACCAGACCTCCCTTACGTTGAAATTGTCCAGGATATATATCAGGCCGTTTAAGTGATCCGACTGGGGATGGGTAAGGACGACGATGTCCACTTTCTTTATCCTCTCATGCCATAAAAATGGAGCAACAACGTATCTGCCGACATCAAAGCTTTCGTCGTAGAAACCTCCGCCATCAACAAGCATCTTTGTACCTTCCGGAAATTCAATGAGTGTAGAGCTTCCCTGTCCTACATCTATAAATGTTGTCTTGAGGTGTCCTGTGTTTGCCCCTTTTGTCTGGAGGTAGATCCCGTCTGCGACAAAGAATATAATGAGAAGAACAAAAGCGATTTTGAGAGCCATAAATCCCCCCATGCCCCCCTTTACAAAAGGGGGGGTGCAAGAGGTGAGCACCTTTACTAAAGGGGGGTCAATAGGTGTCCCCCCCTTTTTTAAAGGGGGGTTAGGGGGGATTTTCCCCTTTGAAAAAATGGAGTTGTGACTATTATTTTCATTCCAGAGATCTATCAGCTTTACTGTCGTTATCAGCAGGAGATAATAGGCGGTGATTTCTATCAGGGTCGGTGTGGTGATAAAAAATGATGAGAAGGGCAATGTTGCTAAAAAATTAACGATCGAGATGGAAACACCGACAAAAAAAGAGGAAATCTTTATTAATAGAGTCGCAAGTAAAGTAGATATCGGGGAGGTTACTATAGTTGCCATGCCGAGCGGAAGGATGACAAAACCTATAATCGGTATTATCAGGATATTTGAAAAGAGGGTGATTGTTGATATTCTGTTAAAATAAAAAGCAATCAGCGGGATAGTGCCGAGCATCGCGCTGAGTGATGTGACAATGAGAAAAAATATACTTAATCGAGCTTTTTTAAGGCGGGATTTTTCATCAGGGTTTCCTTTGGGAATCAGAGAAGACAACCGTGGAGCTATAAACAGAATAGCTGCAACCGCGGTAAAGGAAAGCTGAAAGGAAACATCAAAGAGTGAACCAGGTGAAATGACAAGTATTACGAATGCTGCAAGTGCCAGGGTATTAAATAATTCTCTCTCCTTGCCGCAGAGTATTGCAATCAGAAAGGTTAGTATCATTATGGTGGCTCTTACCGTTGAGATGCCGAAACCCGCGATGAATGCGTAAATAATTACAGGAATAAAGGCAAAAAGAGCCGAAACCTTGAGGATGTTAAATCTTAAAAGGAGATATTCCGAAGATTTCATAATGAATCTGACAATAATAATTGAGAGGAATGCTATTATCCCGATGTGAAGCCCTGATATTGCCAGTACATGGGACATTCCGGTTCGGTTAAAATTTTCCTGGATATCTTTTGGAATTTCTTTCTTCTCTCCGAGGATCAATGCCTGCAAGACTTTACTCTCGGGATAGGGCGAGGCCTTATCGATAAGTTTTCTAAGGCTGGTCCTGAATTTTTCAAGTTTTACTTTAAATAAATTTCCCCGGTTTTCCCTGACAACCACGATGCTTAACGGATTATCTATGGATCCCCGAACCCGGATGTCCCTGTAACCGAGGTATTTTTCATAATCAAAACCACCGGGATTGTTGAAATTATGTGGTATCTTAAGCCGGGTTTTAACCCGTATCAGATCACCATATTTGAGCAATCTTTGACCACCCTTCACAGAAAGCAATATCTTTCCTTCAACCGGAACGATTATGCCGCCCCTTATAACCTTGTTTGTTGCAACGACCAGATTAATCCTGTCATGTGATACCACAGGATTTTGTGAGATTATCCCTTCGATTGTAACTTTATCTTTGCTGTTAGCGTAGTTGCATATATTCACAGGTGTGGGATCAGGATAAAGAAAGAGGTTTATGTTGAGAATGCCGAGGAAGAAAAGCGATATCAAAAGACAACTCATTGTAAGGTTTTTTCGCTTTTTGATAGTTGCAAGCAGAAGGATAAAAAGGGATATTAAAAGAAATGTCGTTACGGGCAGGTTAGGCAAGTAAGTGAAATTACCAACGATTATTCCAGCCGTCAGAAAAACAAGTAAGGGAATTAATGGTCGTCGCATGGTATTTTTAAATGGATTTAATTTTTGAAGTATTATAGCATTAATATCAAATATGTACAGGTGGCTGTTCTACCCTAAAATAGACATTGACCCTTCCAACACAGTAGGACAGGCGTCCCGCCTGTCCACAATGGTGAATCGCCGTAGACAGCCGAGACGGCTGTCCTACGGGATGGGGAGGACAGTCTTTATTTTATATGTCTATTTTTGACAAGTTCGCAAACAGTCTTTTTCTGTCACCCAAAATCATGTCCTGAACTTGTTTCAGGATCATTCAGGGTCTCTAACTTGCTGAAATAATTAGATGCTGAAACAAGTTCAGCATGACAAAGAGCACACTTTCGACTTTTTACGAGATTGTCATTTTTGGGTTCTATCATCATCCCGTTATATAAAGGTGACAGCGTTATTATGAAAAGTAATTTTATGGACATAAGATTCCGGTGGTTGATGTTTCTCAGGGTTGTAATGGTTACCTTTTTACTCGGTATTGCAGCCTTTATCCAGCTTAAGGGAACAGAATCACTGCCCGGAGCATCTCTCACGTCTGTTTACATTATTATATTATTAACCTATTTTCTCTCCTTTTTATATCTTTTACTCATAAAGACTATCGAAAGTCTCGAATGGAATATATATGTGCAGAGCCTTGCCGATGTTACACTTATAACCGGCCTTGTGTATGTAACGGGTGGAATCGAGAGTGTTTACTCTATTTTTTATCCTCTGGTTATCATGTACTCAGTATTGTTTCTGCCGAGACAAGGGGTTATTATTCTTGCCTCTGCCGGCGCTATACTCTACGGTACACTCCTCGATCTGGAATATTATGGATTTATCCACCCGATATATCCTTTCAACTTTGACTACAATTACAGCGCAGGGTATGTGTTTTCGAGGATTTTTACCCATATTGTATCCTTTTATATCGTTGCATTTCTGGCGAGCTTCGCTGTTAAGCAGGAAAAGAAAGTCAGAAAGCTCCTGGCGGAAAAAGAGAGCGCCTTTGATCAACTTGACCTGTTACACAAAAGCATAATCGAATCTGTAGATACGGGGATATTAACGATTGACCATCAGGAAAACATAAAATCTTTTAACAGAGGAGCGGAAGAAATTACCAACCTTTCATATTCTGAAGTTATAAATAAAAGAATTGACAGTATTTTCCCTAACTTTCCCGCAACAGCAAATAATATAAACAATGCAAATAGTCAGGAGAGCGCTGTAAACAGATTTGAAATGGAAGTCTCGGGTAAAATACTGGGTTGTTCTATTTCTCCACTTATTGACAGCAGTAGCGAAAAAATCGGAAAGATTCTAATCTTTCGGGACCTGACAACCATTAGAGAGATGGAGCGTCAAGTTGAAAAAAACAGAAGACTTGCCCTTGTCGGTGAGATGGCGGCAAGTCTTACCCACGAAATCAGAAATCCTCTCGCATCAATCGGAGGATCCATTCAGGTGCTGGCAAGAGACCTTGATCTGGGTGAAACCGATAGAAGGCTCATGCAAATTATCCTGAGGGGAAAGGATCAACTTGAAAACTTTATGAAAAGCTTTCTTCTTCTGGCACGACCGAATCCGGCTGAGCGTGAGGATGTTGATATTGAGGTTATCTTAGATGACGTTCTTGAATCTCTTAGCCACAGTCCTGATTGGTATCAAGACATTGAAGTAACCAGAGATTCATGTAGTCAGGCAATCGTTTATGGAAGTATGACAGAGCTAAGGCAGGCGATCTGGAACCTGATTTTGAATGCCCTTCAATCGATGTCGGAGGGGGGTAAACTGAAAATAAGCACCAGAACAGTTTCTGTTGATGAAAATAATCCCCCCATCCACCCTTTAGTAAAGGATATAAGCACCCACATCCTCTCTTTAGTAAAGGATATAAGCACCCACACCCCCCCCTTAGTAAAGGGTATAAGCACCCACATCCCCCCTTTAGTAAAGGGGGGCAAGGGGGGATTAGAATACCTCGAAATACGAATAAGCGATAGCGGTCATGGAATCGAAGAAAAAGATTTTGATAAGGTGTTTGAACCCTTTTACACGACAAAGGAAAAAGGAACGGGACTTGGGCTGGCGATAGTAAACAAGATTGTGGAAAATCATCAGGGAAAAATCAGGATCGAAAGTAAACCAGGGGAAGGAACATCCTGTATGGTTTTGCTGCCGCGAGGCAGGCAGTAAGGAGTACGGAGTGAGCAGTGGGGAGTAGGGAGTAGGGAGCAAGAAGGGCGGCATGGACAAACCATGTGCCGGACCTTGATCCGGTATTGTTTGTCCGTGCAAACAAACTTAACAGTCTCGTAAAAAGTCTTTTTTTGTCACCCAAAATCATGTCCTGAACTTGTTTCAGGATCATTCAGGGTCTCTAACTTACTGAAATAAATAGATGCTGAAACAAGTGAGATCCTGAAACGAGTTCAGGATGACAAATGATGCAATTTATGACTTTTTACGAACTTGGTTGTCCGTTAAAAATTTAGAAGGGTGGCAGGAGAGGCAAATGGCAAAGATTCTTGTCGTGGATGATGACAGAGGAATGAGAGAATTTCTTGATATAATGTTGACGAGAGAAGGATACGATGTCAAGAGTGCCGGTGACGGGAAAGAAGCGCTAAATCTCTGCAGGAACCATACATTCGATCTGGTAATCACCGACTTGAAGATGCCTAAAGTAGGCGGGATCGACTTTTTAAAGGGCATTAAGGAAATATCTCCAGAGACCATGGTTATTCTAATTACCGCCTATGCCTCAGGAGAAACTGCCGTTGCCGCAATGAAGGAAGGGGCATACGATTATCTTGAGAAAAACTTTGATGTCGAAGAGTTCAAAGATACAATTAGTGACGCGTTGAAGAAGAAAGGTGTCAAAAAGGAAGATGCACTCTTCATGAAAAGTGTGGAAGATGCCGTAAGTTTCGGAAATCTGATAGGGAAGAGCAGGGAGATGCTCGAGGTCTATTCGCTCATCAAGAAGGTGGCGGGTACTACGGCAAATGTCCTTATTACGGGTGAGAGTGGAACAGGAAAGGAACTTGTGGCCAGAGCTATTCATGATAACAGTCCCAGGAAAAATATACCGCTTGTTGTCATAAACTGCGGCGGAATACCTGAAAACCTTCTGGAGAGCGAACTGTTCGGGCACATGAAAGGGTCTTTTACCGGTGCTTATTCCGATAAAGCCGGCCTTTTCGAGAATGCCGGTGGTGGAACTATCTTCCTCGATGAAATTGCCGAACTCCCCCCCGTTCTTCAGGTAAAACTTCTGAGAGTCGTTCAGGAAAAGACGTTCAGAAGGGTAGGGGGCCAGAAGGACATCAAGGTGGATGTAAGAATTATATCTGCAACAAATAAAAATCTGGAGCAGAATGTTAAAGACGGCAGTTTCAGGGAAGACCTCTATTACCGGCTCAACGTAATTCTCATAAATATTCCGCCTCTGAGGGAGAGGAAGGAAGACATCCCCGTTTTGACTAAATATTTTATCGAGAAATATTCTAAAGAATTTGGGAAAGAGATTAAAAAGATATCCTCCTATGCGATGGAACTTCTGATGGAATACAGATTTCCCGGCAATGTCAGGGAGCTCGAAAACATCATTGAAAGAAGCGTCACTCTTGAGACATCCAATATTATCCTGCCGGAGAACCTTGTCCTTTCAGAAAACAGCAGACCTGACTGGGACACCGCTCTGGATGCCGACTTCCCTGACGACGGCATAAATCTAAATGATGAGATCGCAAGGATCGAAAAGAAGTTCATAGAAAAAGCGCTACAGAAGGCTGAAGGTTCAAAGACGAAAGCCGCAAAATATCTCAACATAAGCCTTGATTCCCTGAATTACAGAATTGAGAAACTGGACATAAAATAGCAGGTAAATCCCACCAAAATGACTCTGTCGGGCGAGACGCCCGACCCACCACGGGGGTAGAACAGGCGTCTCGCTCGACCCACCACGTAGGACAGGCGGCTCGCCTGTCTCTTTCTCATTCCCACGCTCCTGCGTGGGAACGTATAATTCCCCGCCCTCCCGTTGGACATGTTTCTGCTCTTGACGTGCCCGCACATCACTGTTATCATGATGTGTAAATGTTGTAATCATGGAGGTATCTATTGTGATACGCACACAGATTCAAATTGAAGATCAACAGGCGGAGTGGTTGAAGGCTACGGCAAAGGAAAGGGGGGTGTCCATTTCCCAGTTGATACGGGACAGCATTAACTTCT
>JAUSPI010000082.1 GCA_030655775.1 Syntrophales bacterium | reverse complement strand
CCAGTATCATTATTTTATAGACTTTTTTCCAACAGAAACCTATATATATGGTAGTGTATATATACCCTACAATGGCAATTCATAAAGTAAAACGAAATGGTCACATCTATCTATCTGAATACAAATCCGTGAGGGTCAACGGTAAGGTCAAAAGCATCTATGTGAGATATCTTGGACCCGAGGACGAAGTTAAAGCTGGAAAGAAGTCCAAGAAACGTGTTCTGGACCGAGTCCAGATATCAAGATCAACACGGGCAGGAGATGTCGGGTTGCTATGGGAGATTGCAAGAGATCTTGATTTTGTTGGCATAATTGACAGAATTTGCTGCCAAGAATTTGGTATTCAGGGGCCTTCTCCCGGGAAATTCTTAACAATCTGGGCAATTAATCGTGCATTAGAACCCGAGAGTTGTACCCAACTTGAAAGATGGGTTAAGACCACAGACCTCCCTGAACTGGCTAATATCGAGCCGGAATTATTTAAAAAGGATGCGTTTCTATCATCCCTTGACTTCGTATGCAGTTATGATAGTCTAACAAACAGTCTCATAGATTATACGGCCTCGATCGACGATGCATTATACCAGCACCAGCGTCATATATGTCCACTTCCATCTGGTGAGAAAGAAACAGTGGCATATGATCTCACATCCATCCTCTTTTTTGGAGTGACCTGCCCGATTGCTGAACTTGGTCGGAATCCTAAGAAAATGAAGCAACGACAGGTCAATCTTGCATTGTTGGTTTCAAAATATGATCGACATCCTATTGCCCATTTTGTATACAATGGAAAACGTAAGGATGCATCAACGGTCAAGAACTTATTGGCGAGATTGGACGAAATCGCCATCGAACCGGGAACGCTCATATGGGATCGTGGAAACGTATCAAACGATCATGTGAAGATGGTCGAATCCACAAATTGGAAACTTATCTGTGGAGTTCCGATTACATCAAAGGATGCCCTCAGCATTATTGATGATACAGATATCGAACTCACCCCTTCTACCTACATCCTAAAGAGCCGAACCGGACACATCTATGCCTCAAAGTCAGATGGGCCACTTTATGGCAAGAAACGCTCCTTGATTGTATATGTGAACCCGGATCGTCACATGAAAGAGATGAACATTATGAACGAAGCCCTGGCGGACATTGGGAATGAATTGGACATATTGGCACAAGAGGGAAAGAACCGATCAGAGGTACAGCTGCATAAATCAATTGATGAGATAGTTGGTTCATGGAAAGATTGCATTCATGTCAGAGTGAAGAGAAAAGGAACTGGGTCTTGTATAGGGTGGAAATACAGGAATCGTGAAATAGAACGGATAAAACGCAGATCTGCAAAATATATAATCCTATCCACCGACGAAACACTTTCATCAAAGGATGTCATCAGTTCTTATTTTGAAAAGGATTATATCGAAAAGGTTTTCCGAATATTCAAGACAGAAGAAGAGATCGAACCCGTCCGTCACAGGCTTGAAAATCGAGTGAGGAGCTATATGTTCGTATGTGTTCTAGCATATCGGCTTCTATCGGCATTACGCTTCAAATTCGTTGAAACGGGAGAAACCGACAGCCCCTGGGAACAAACATATGGCATCCTACAAGAATTGAGTAGAGTCGAGAGGACAGAGATTGGTTTTGGTAATGAGATCAAAACCCTGTATCTCAATGACACCAAATCAATCAAAGACAAACTGAAAAAGATTGGAATGAAGGATATGTTGAAGGAAGAGATCAGATTGAAACCGTAGTGTATACGTCCTCGCTATTCAGGTCGATATTAATATCCATTACCTTCCCGCACTCGCTACACAGTAAATGGTGATGGGGATCAATAACACTGTCGAACCTTGCTTCATTTCCTGAGATATTTATTGCATGAAGCATGCCATGCTCCCTCAGAGATTGGATGGTGTTGTAAACTGTCGTTTTCGAGAGAGCTGGACTATTCTTTTTCAATTCCAGGTAAATTTCATCAGCAGAAGGATGGGTATGATGCGTATCCAGAAATTTCAGAATATCTAGGCGCTGGGGCGTGACCTTGATGCCGTGGTCCTTCAGTATTTTTTCGTATTTATCCAATTTTTCACCCCCTAATTTGAAATCATTACAATTTGATTAAGAATACAAGATAGTACTAATATATTGTCCCGATATTATTCGGTATCCAAAGTCCTTTTTATCTCTATCCAAAGTCCTGTGGGACATTTGGAACTAGGAGGTGTGTTAGGCGGATGGCAGAGTGTGGGGTGCTTTGGGATTTAATCGGTGCCAGTTTCGGGGACCGAGATGTGTGTCGATTTAAACACATCCCTCGCGAGTTTTTCTTTTTGCGAGATTTTCTGCGCTGCGGTATTCTCTTTTACAATTTTCTCCGCTGGAGTTTTTCTTTTTGTAAGATTTTCTGTGCTGCGGTATTCTCTTTTACAATTTTCTGCGCTGGATAGGCCTCCAAAAGATAATATCGAGTAAGAGAAAAATCGGCCTACCCTGCTCGAAAATCGAATCGGGTTGGATGGATGCCCAAGGTAACATTCCACCGTCGCCAAAAAGAAAAATTCATTAATAGAAAAAGCTCTGGTGAGCTTGTTCTCCTCAAGTAAAAACAATAACGGAGAACCCGAAAATTCACCGCAACTACCGCCAGCGAGGAATCCTCTACCTCCCCGAGCATGTCAACACCCTCAGAATGCATCAGACCGAGACCCTCGACCACTGGCTTACCAAAGCCGACTGATTTCCGTGCCGGAAATTGGCTGCGCCGCATTCACGTACACGCCGCCATGCTGGACGCATCCCCCACCCGCCGCTCCTCCGCTGGCTTCCTGCCCGTCCCCCCAGTCGCCTGCTCGGAGCGGCTGCACCGGCGCATAGACGCCGGGTTCGTAGTGTTGGATAGAGTATGGAAAAGTCGGGGCGTTGTCCGTCGGGTTGAAAAGGGCGGTATCGGGGACTCCAAAATATGCGCTGGATTCTTCCTCCCGCCATTCCTGGCGTTTAACCACCTTTTTCCGCCTGGGCCGGGTTGAAAACCGGTTGTTGGGGAATGATGGTTGAACAATAACTCTCCGCTTGTGAATACGCTTCCCTCGCATGGTCTCGGAGGGGAATGGTGCGGTGGATTTAAAAACTATTCGTCCGTTGATTCATGCTCGGGGCGAGGTAATCACTTTTAAATGCTCAGAAACGCCTTTGCCTTGAGTATTTTGATACCTTCATATTCTTTCAGGCCAAGCAGATGTTTATCGCCAGATACGATATATTTTACATCGCCATCAATCGCGCATTCAAGAATTCGGTTGTCCATTGTATCTTCTTTTATTATCGCCAGCTTTGAAGTTGTCTCGATGATTATTGCCGTTTCCATGATGATTTCCAGGAACAGACTTATCTTTTCCTCAGGTATATGCGATAATTTCTCGTATGACAGGACATGAAGCAATTCCGAAATTATTTCGTCGCTCAGAACCAAATCGACATCATCGGAGAGGGTTGCCAACAATACCTCTCTTTCGTTCCCGTTCCAACCCATTGCTGAAACCAAGATGTTCGTATCCAGGACCACTCTCATTTGGCTTTCCCCTTCGCCTTCCTAACTTCTTTTATTGCGTTCTCAAGGTCTTCTTTGGTTATTCCTTGTTCTTCTACGTCCTTCTGAATGCTTTCAAGCAACTCCAGCAGTTCTTTTTTTCTGGCTTTTTTATTCAATCTCCGCAGTACGATATCGTCACCATCGCTGATTACGAGGAATCTGTCGGCGGTTTCGATGCCCATCAACTCCCTGATCTCTGCCGGAATGACTATCTGGCCGCTGCTCGATATCTTGGCTATTCCCAAACTCATATTATCACCAATACATACAAGGTTTTTTAGATATAAAAGATTTTGTATTGTATTATAACAGAGCTTCAGTTCCAAGAAAAACCCCAAAAATCGGCTTCGCGCGAGTTTTTCTTTTTGTGGGATTTTCTCCGCTGCGGTATTCTCTTTTACAATTTTCTCCGCTGGCTGATCGTCGGCAAAAAGAAAAATTCATTAATAGAAAAACCTCTGGTCAGCCTGCTCGAAAATCTGTGTGGTTGGCCGGGTGTTCAAGGTGATTATCTAGGCTCCAAAAGATAATATCGAGTAAGAGAAAAATCGGCCTACCCTGCTCGAAAATCTAGATGGTTGGCGGGGTGTTGGGTTTCATGTCCTTCACTGGAAAGGTTCACACCATCGGATACCTTTTCATTTTGACGAATATGGCTCACACCATCGGATACCATAAATTATACTGGCTATTTTTATGATGCTTCCTCGGTGAAGTATCATGGAACATACATTTGAAGAGGAAGCACGAATCGAAGCAGTCCAGCAGTATCTTGAAGGAAAAAAACCTGTTGACATC
>JAUSPI010000081.1 GCA_030655775.1 Syntrophales bacterium | reverse complement strand
ATGTGGGGACGTTTTCAAAGAACACCCAGTATAAATAATGCGATTCGTTCATCAACAAAATTTTCAAAGAACTTTTGAAATAATGTCAATCCAGGGTACATGCTACGTTTTTCAAAAACTTGTTAAATCAACAGAGTCATTAATATGACCACAAACGAAGACAGTAGTCAGAATTCAGAATACATATATGGAAGCGGAATAGTTTTTTATTCTGACTTCTGTCTCCTGACTTCTGAATTCTGGTTGCGGCTTTGCCGCATTAGGCACTTAAGTCTATGAGAATTATTGGGGGGCAGGCGAAGGGAAGACGTATATTTGTGCCAAAGGGTCATATCAGGCCTACATCGGACATGATCAAGGAGGCGCTTTTCAATATACTGCCCCCAATGGAAGGAAAGACGTTTCTTGATCTCTTTGCCGGAACGGGGAGTATTGGCCTGGAGGCGATGAGCAGGGGAGCTGTAAAAGTTGTATTTGTTGAAGTAAATCGCTTTTCGATTGAGACAATCAAAAAAAATTTGAGCGTGTGCGGTTTTAATAATAAGCATGAAATAATATCCGCGTCTGTTAGAGATGGTGTCAAACTGTTGAACAAAAAAAAAGAACAGTTCGATGTCATATTTGCCGATCCACCCTATGAAAGGGGTTTTATAAAGGAAACTTTGTGTTTATTAGGTAGCGGCAGTCTGGTTTCCGAAGACGGCATTATTGTCATCCAGCATTCCTGTAGAGAAGAATCGGACTGGAATGCTGATGAATTTGCTCTAATGGATCAGAAAAGATATAGCGATACAATGGTTTCTTTTTTGAAAATGCACAGCGAGCGAATATAATGGAATTATTCCTTAACATTTCGATGATTCCATGCAGCTTGCTGCAGGGAGATTCAGATTAAACTGCTGAACAAGAGGAAAGGGAATTATGAAAAAGATAGCTGTTTATCCCGGTTCGTTTGATCCTATTACTAACGGACATCTTGACATAATGAGGAGGGGACTCCTGATTATTGATGAACTTATCATTCTGATTTCTTATAATCCTGATAAAGCTTTCCTTTTTTCTGTTGAGGAAAGAATTGATATGATAAAGGCGGTAATAGGTGATAATCCAAGAATCAGGATTGACAGCTTTTCAGGACTTCTTGTTGATTATGTAAAAAAAGAAGGTGCAGATGTTATTTTGAGGGGTTTAAGGGCAGTATCAGATTTTGAATATGAGTTCCAGATGGCTATTATGAACAGGAGACTGGACAGGGAAATAGAGACGGTATTTCTAATGACGGGATATAAGTGGTTTTATGCAAGTTCTAAACTTATAAAAGAGGTGGCAAGCCTCGGAGGCTCTGTGGATGGAGTAGTTCCGGAGATTGTTTGCAAAAAATTACAGGAGAAATATTCAAAATGAAATTGGCATCAAGAGTAGGAAAAGTAAAACCATCACCAACGCTTGCAATTACTGTGAAGGCAAAAGCGTTGCGGGCAGAGGGGAGAGATGTAATAGGTTTCGGCGCCGGTGAACCGGATTTTGATACACCTTCCAATATTAAACAGGCGGCTATAAAGGCAATAGATGAAGGTTTTACCAAGTATACACCTTCAGGTGGTATAGATGAGCTTAAAGATGCCATTATAAATAAGTTTAAGCTCGATAACAAATTGACATACAATAGGTCGCAGATAGTGGTTTCCTGTGGGGCAAAGGATACCCTCTACAACCTTGCGCAGGCCCTTTTCGAAGAGGGGGATGAGGTTATTATACCGTCACCATATTGGGTTTCCTATCCGGACATTGTCATCCTTGCCGGGGCAACGCCGGTAATTCTTGAGACTAAAGAGTCTGACGGTTTTAAAATAAGTCCTGAAAAACTTGAGAAGGCTATTACAAAAAACACAAAAGCCGTCGTATTGAACAGTCCGTCAAACCCGACAGGGGTTGCTTATTTATATAATGAGCTGGAAGCCCTGGCGGAGATAGCCGTAAAGAAGAACATTCTTGTAATATCTGATGATGTATATGAAAAAATCGTTTACGATGGTTTTCGTTTTTATAATATAGCTTCCGTTGGAGAGGAGATAAAAAGGCTTACTCTGGCGGTTAATGCGGTTTCCAAGACTTATGCCATGACAGGATGGAGAATCGGTTATGCCGCCGGTCCTGAAGATATTATTGCCGCCGTTACAAAAATCCAGAGCCAGAACATATCAAATCCCACATCTATTTCCCAGAAAGCGGCAGTGGAAGCCATGCAGGGGAATCAGGATATTGTGGCAGAGATGGTTAAAGAATTTAAAAAGAGAAGAGATTATATTGTTGGAAAATTAAACAGTATTCCCGGTGTCAACTGCATGAACCCCCAGGGCGCTTTTTACGTATTTCCCGATGTATCCTCGTTGTATGGGATGTCTTACGGTGGTAAGAAAATATCCAGTTCCACTGATTTTGCAGAGTATCTTCTGGATGAAGTAGATGTTGCTGTTGTTCCCGGGGTTGCTTTTGGTGATGATAATCACATACGCCTTTCCTATGCCACGTCAATGGATAACATTCAAAAAGGCCTGGAAAGGATAGGCAATGCCGTAGCTAAACTCACGGCTTTGTAAGTTGTAATGGTTCACACTACCTTTCATGGAATAGGGGTTAAATCTTAAGACGGCAAAGCCGCAACCCCAAAAGTGCCTAAAGTTTGAAGTGCCTAAAGTGAGCTAAAGTTAGTGTACACGCCTTCGGCGTGGTCAAATTTGAAACAGGTTGCGCTGAAAGCGCATTTTTTTAACTTTAGGCACTTTAGTTCACTTTACACTTATTTCCTTGACCCCCATATCAATTTTCCCTATATCTCCAAGTTCCAAGTTAAATTATATTCAAGGAGGTTTAAATGAGGATTATACTTTTAGGGGCACCTGGTGCCGGCAAGGGAACTATTGCGAAGCTCCTTTGCGATTTTGACGGATCAATACAGATTTCGACGGGAGATATTCTGCGTGCGGCCGTAAAAGCCGGAACTGAGCTGGGCAAGAAGGCCAAAGGATATATGGACCGTGGAGACCTGGTTCCTGACTCGCTTATCATGGATATAATGGAAGCACGTCTGCAGGAACCTGATTGTGAGAAGGGATTCATTCTCGATGGTTTTCCAAGAACGATCAAACAGGCAGAGGAATTGAGGGATCTTCTCAAAAAATTGGATATCAAACTCGACTTAGTGGTTAACCTGGAGGTGTCGAGGGATGTTGTTTTAGATCGGCTTACGACCCGGAGAACCTGTTCAAATCCGGAATGTCAGGAGATATACAACATAAAAAGCAAACCACCAACTCCTGACGGAAAGTGCGAGAAATGTGGCAGCCCGGTCATCCAGCGGGATGATGAGACCGAAGAAGCGATAATTTATCGACTGGAAACATACGATGAAAAAACAGCGCCTCTTATAGGATTTTATGAAAACGAAGGGGTGCTCGAAAATTTTGCGTCCATAAGCAGTGAAGAGACGGTTGAGGGGATCAAGGAAAGTTTAAAGTCTAAAGTCTAAAGTTTTGATAGAACCCGAAATCCGGAATTTTAAACTTGATGCACTCGTAAAAAGTCGGATTTCGTTCCTCTCTGTCATTCCCGCGTAGGCGGGAATCCAGTTATTGTAAGGTGTTATAGACTCCCGCCTGCGCGGGAGTGACAAGATTTGGACTTTTTGCGAACTTGTCAAACTTAAAACCTGAAACCTGAGACCTGAAACCTGAGACCCGTGTAAACATGGTAAATTACGAAAGAGAACTTAATCCTGAGCAGCTTCGGATTGTTATGGCGAAGAGCGGTCCAATCCTCGTCATTGCAGGGGCCGGTAGCGGGAAGACCCGTGCGCTGACTTACCGGGTGGCAAGGCTGATTGAATCGGGTGTGAGACCTGAACGCATCTTCCTTGCCACCTTCACCAACAAGGCTGCCCGTGAAATGCTCGGAAGAGTTGAGATGCTCACCGGTGTTGACATAGGCAGGTTATGGGGCGGGACATTTCATCACATAGCCAATCTTATATTGAGAAGGAACGGTCATCTTCTCGGTTATAACAGTAACTACTCGATTATGGATAGTGAGGATTCCAGGCAGCTTATAAATACCTGCATATCGGAACTCGGGTTTAGCAATGAGATCGAGAAATTTCCCAAGGGGAATGTTGTGGGGGATATCGTAAGCCTTTCAGTCAATACGGAAGATGAAATTAATCGGGTTATTGCCAAGAAATACCCTTATTTTCGCAACTTAATTAATGAAATTGCCGAAGTTGCCTCCCGATACCGGGACAGGAAAAAAGAATTGAACGTGATGGATTTTGATGATCTCCTTTTGAATTTAAGGAAACTCCTGACCAGCAACTCCCAGGTTTTTGAAGAATATGCGGACAGGTTTTTGCATGTTCTGGTAGATGAATACCAGGACACCAACGTTATACAGGCACAAATCTTAGATCTCCTCGCCTCGCGCCACAGAAATTTGATGGTGGTGGGAGATGATTCCCAGAGCATATATTCCTTCAGGGGGGCAAATTTTGCCAATATTATGGAGTTTCCCGAGAAGTATCCCGATGCAAAAGTGTTTAAGCTTGAAACCAACTACAGGAGCACTCCTGAAATTCTTAATCTGGCCAATATGAGTATAATAAATAATGAAAAACAGTTTCAAAAAGAATTAAGGGCTGTAAGGTCCGGTGGGATCAGACCGATTCTTGTATCTGCAAATAATGTCATACAGCAGGCAAATTTTGTTACCCAGCGTATCCTCGAATTGATATCGGAAGGTATTCCACTGAATGAAATTGCCGTACTTTATCGAGCCCACTATCACTCCATGGAGCTTCAAATGGAGCTGACCAGGAGGGGCATTCCTTTTGAGATCAGGTCGGGTATACGATTTTTCGAGCAGGCTCATATTAAGGATGTTACATCTTTTATGAGAATCATGGTTAATCCCTATGATGTGCTGGCATGGAAGAGGGTGCTCATGCTCTACAAAAATGTCGGTAAAGTTACTGCTGACAGGATATGGAAATTTGTTTCCGCCAATTCAGATCCTTTTTCTGCAGTTGCCTCCGATAATTTCATGAAATGTGCCGCAAAAACGGCAGCCCCAAGTCTCCGGAAATTCAGGATAATGATAGAGAATATCGTTAATTCGCCGAGCAGGGATTCCTCATCGGAAATGATAGACATTATTCTGGAGAGCGGATATCGTGAATACCTTCAGGAAAAATATTCGGATATGGGGTCGAGAGAGGAGGATCTGAATCAATTAGGGAATTTTTCAAAAAAGTTCAGTTCCATGGAGGATTTTTTAAGCGAGCTGGCATTAATGACAAATATAGAGGCTGAAGAGGATAAGACCTATTATCAAGACAGGGATGAAGAGAGGGTTATTCTGAGCACGATTCATCAGGCGAAAGGCCTTGAGTGGTCATCGGTATTTATGATCTGGTGTTCAGACGGGATGATTCCGCTGGCACGGGCACTTAAAGAGGAGGACGGGGAAGAGGAGGAGAGGAGGCTCTTTTATGTGGCGGCTACGAGGGCTAAAGATCAGCTATATTTCTGCTATCCCCTGGTCGATTATGCAAGGGGGGGCACGTGGAACGGCACCTTGAGTCTTTCTCGATTCGTCGAAGAACTGAAACCGTCGACACTCGACACCGCAGACTGCCCTTTTGATCAGTGGGTTCTCTATAACGAGAGCGGTGAATGAGGGATAAGTTAAAATATGGGAATTAAATTACGAGACGTTACTCAAGTTATTAGATCGAAAAATGCGGGGCCCTTTATCCTGACGTTTGATGTGATTTTTAAGGACTTTGAAGTTTATGCAAAAGTAAAAGAAAAACAGCTAATTAACAAGGATCTGATTAAGAAACTCTATAGTGTTTCTGATGATGAGATTCTTGATGTCATCTACTTTGATGATGCGCTTGCCGTGAAGTTCAACATCAAAAGAAAAATACCTTCAGGAAATTTTGGTGACCGGGATATTTACGGGGCACAACAACATGCCCCAATTTTGGATGTGGTGTTGGAATTATGAAAGAGATAAAAATACTTTCCCCGAATGGGATTCTTGGGTATGGCTTCCCTTTGTCATCTTTTGAAGCAGGTTTAAACTTAAAGCCCGATGTTATTGCAGTGGATGGAGGTTCTACCGATCCCGGCCCTTATTACCTTGGAGCGGGTGTTTCTTTTACGACAAGAGAAGAGGTAAGGAGGGACCTTTTATATATATTGAGAGGGGCAAATTCTCTTGATATTCCTGTCCTGATAGGGACTGCAGGAGGTGCGGGAGCTAAGCCTCACGTCGACTGGGTGTTGGATATAGTCGACGAGGTGCAAAGAGAGGAGAGAATCGAGTTTAGAAGAGCGGTTATCTACAGTGACGTTTCCAAGGAACTTCTGTTAAATAAGCTTAACGATGGTAAGGTAAAGCCCCTGTCGGTAGAACCGCCATTGAATGAAAAAATGATTCACGATTCCGAGAGGCTGGTTGCACAGATAGGCGTGGAGCCATTTGTTGAAGCGCTTGAGGCGGGGGCAAATTTAATAATTGCGGGGAGAAGCCTCGATGTTGCCGAATTTGCTGCGTTTCCGATATGGAAAGGTTTTCCGAAGGGACTTGCCATTCACCTGGGTAAAATTCTGGAATGTGGTGCGATTGCCTCCGAGCCGGGAAGCGGAAGGGATTGCCTTTTCGGGATATTGAAAAAAGATCATTTTCTGGTTTTTCCGACAAATCCGGCAAGGCGGTGCACAAAGACTTCGGTTGCTGCTCATAGTCTTTATGAAAAGGAAGATCCGCTAAAGCTATGGGTTACAGACGGTTGTATCGATATCTCTCAGGTGAAATTTGAGGAACTGGATGAAAGGACGGTAAAAGTTTCAGGATCCCGTTTTGTTCCAAAAGACACAATTCATCTTAAATGTGAGGGTGTGCGGTTTGTTGGATTTCGCTTCGTGTGTATTGCCGGAGCAAGAGATCCTTCCTTCATTTCTTCCTTGTTGGAACTTGAGGCACAGGTAAAAAGAGAGGTGAGAGAGAATTTTCCAAATATAAAAGAAGGAAGAGATTATTCAATTCGTTTTGTCAATTATGGGATTGATGGAGTAATGGGCGAACTTGAGCCCCGGAGCAATATTTCTCACGAAGTTGGGATAGTGATGGAAGTTGTAGGAAAAAATAGAGAAACGGCTAAGACCATTCTTGCCTCTGTTCGTTCTACATTATTGCATATCGGGTTTGAGGGGAGAAAATCAACCGCTGGAAATCTTGCGATTCTCTTTTCTCCTTCCGATTTTGACGGTGGTAAGGTTTACGAGTTTTCTGTTAATCATCTAATGGAGGTAGATTCAGAAAAGGAAGTTTACAAATCTTCTTTTATGTAGTCTTTCCCCAAAATGCTCAAATTTGCTCGCAAAAGACTTTTTTTGTCACCCTGAATCATGTCCTGAACTTGTTTCAGGATCATTCAGGGTCTCTAACTTACTGAAATAATTAGATGCTGAAACAAGTGAGATCCTGAAACAAGTTCAGGACGACAAATGGTGCAATTTATGACTTTTTACGAAGTTGTCAAAAATGGCCGGTTCAGTTTTTCCTGCGTTGAGTAAATTAGGGGAAATTGGCTACTTTTCGTGTTTTCTTATAGCATCCTCCACAACACTTTCTACCATCGTTTTTATAGAATTGAGATTTTCCTCGGTGGATGCCTCAAAACGGAGAACCAGTACCGGCTGAGTATTCGATGCCCGTACAAGCCCCCAACCGTCATCAAAGGGGATGCGCACACCATCAGTATCAATTATTTTGTAGTCTTTCTGTAAATACGCTTTTACTTCTTCTACTACTTGGAATTTAATATTATCGGGGCAGTCTACCCTGATTTCAGGGGTGTTAAAGGTTGGGGGAACATCGGATAATAATTCACTGATCTTTTTACCTGTTTTGGAAAGAATTTCGAATAACCGGAGCGAGGCGTAAATGGCGTCATCATAACCGAAGTACCTGTCGGCAAAGAACAGGTGGCCGCTCATCTCTCCTGCCAGCAATGCCTTTTCTTCTTTCATCTTGCCCTTGATAAGAGAATGTCCGGCCTTCCACATAATAGGCCTTCCACCGTGCTTTTCTATGTCATCATATAGTCTTTGAGAGCATTTTACCTCCCCTATTATTGCGGCACCCGGACTCTCCTTAAGAATAAACCTTGAGAAAAGCAGAAGAAGTTCGTCTCCCCAGAGTATTTCCCCCGTGTCGGAGATGACACCGATTCTATCGGCGTCACCATCGTAAGCTATTCCAATATCAGCCCCTTTATCTTTAACAAGTGCGATAATGTCGGTAAGGTTTTCAGGGACGGTAGGATCCGGAAAATGATTGGGAAACGTGCCGTCCATATCACAGTAAATATCGGTTACATTACAGCCGAATCTCTCAAACAGGGGAATGGCAAAAACTCCGCCGACGCCGTTTCCGGCATCCAGCACAACGTTTAACCCCTCCTTTATTTCAACACTTTCGTATAAATAATCCTGGTATGGTTTTGATATGTCTTTTTCCCGTAAAGTTCCCTCTCCGGAGGTGAAGGTTTCCTCTTCTATTATTTTTCTTAATTTTTGTATTTCTTCCCCGTATATTGTATCCGGCCCGATACATATCTTAAATCCGTTAAATTCGGGGGGATTGTGACTTCCGGTTACCATTACACCTCCGTCTGTATTGAGGTGTCTGATGGAGAAATAGAGGATGGGTGTGGCACACAGACCGATATCTATTACATTTATACCTGTGGCCCTGATCCCGCTCGTGATAGCGCCTTGATATTCTTCGGAACTCAGGCGGCAATCCCTTCCGACAGTCATCGTTTTTACACCGTGATTGACCCCGTAAGTTCCGATGGCCCTCCCCAGGTCGTAAACGAAATCAAAATTCAAATCCTTTTCAACGATCCCCCTGACATCATATTCCCTGAAGACCTCTGGATTCATCATTCTGCACCTCGTTTTTTTATTTTCATTACCATATTTGTGTATTTTACGCAACAGAAACGGTCGTTCATAGGTAGTGAAACCCCTAACGGCTGTCAGGGGCTTAAGAGCTGAAACCAAATGCCGCCGGATCTCCGTTCTGTAGAGTGAAACGGTCTGTTGCCGTGCATTAATGTTTGACAGTTCTTAACAGGTATGTTAAGTCTAAGCTAAGCTGATTTTGAATGGGAAATTATTCAAGATTTCATGGTTTCTGATGAAAAATACAGATAATCTTAACTTTTAGAGGTGTTGTTATGACCTGGAAAGATGACGGTAAAAGCCCATGGCAGGGCAGAGGACAGCCTGACCTTAATGTTGTGATAGATAGAATCAAGAATTTAATGTCGTTTAAACTACCGTTTTTGGGACGATATGGTTTAATGCCTGTTTTTGTAGCGACACTATTTTTATTGTGGATGGCATCCGGGATCTACTTTGTCGCTCCTGATGAAATCGGGGTAGTAAAAAGGTTTGGTAAAGCAGATCGTACCACAACACCAGGTCCTCACTATCACTTGCCTGCTCCGATTGAATCGGTGTTGAAACCAAGAGTAACCCAGGTGCAAAGAATAGAGGTAGGTTTCAGGACAATTGGTGATAAACAGCATGGTCGTTACACAACAGTTTCTGCGGAAAGCCTGATGCTCACAAAGGCTGAGAATATAGTAAATATGACCTTTATCGTTCAATATAAGATAAGTGACGCGGTAAAATATCTGTTTAATGTGAGAGAACAGGACAAGACAGTTAAGGATGCGGCTGAAGCGGCGATGAGAGAGGTTGCCGGGAGGAACGCCATCGATGATATTCTTACCGTAGGGAAGTTTCAGGTTCAACAGGATACCAAAAAGATACTTCAGAGAATATTGGACAGTTATGACGCCGGAATACATATAGTGGCCGTTCAGCTTCAGGATGTCCATCCGCCTGATCAGGTTATGGCGGCTTTCAAGGATGTTGCCAGCGCCAAGGAAGATAAGGCCAAGATGATCAACGAGGCTTATGGATACCGTAATGAGATTCTGCCCAAGGCAAAGGGAAAAGCGGCCCAGATTACAAATGACGCCATTGGCTACAAAGAGTCAAGGATCATTTCCGCACAGGGAGATGTAAGCAGGTTTTTGCAGGTTCTTGAGCAATACAGGTTGGCTAAGGATGTTACTAAAAAGAGATTATACATTGAAACGATGGAAGAGATAATGCCTTCAATCAACAAGATCGTCATTGAGGGTAAAATAGGGGGGAATGTATTACCCCATCTTCCATTGAAGAAGGGAAATTTGAAAATCGATAAACAGTAAATCTACCTGCAGAGTATTAATTTTAGATTTTGGGAGGGAGCAATGAAAAAGATAGGAACATTTGGAATGATTACTGCGCTGGTCGCCGTCATGGTAATTTCACTTTCCGTTTATACGGTCGATCAGACAGAACAGGCCATTGTCATCCAGATGGGGAAACCGGTGGGAGAAATTTCGGGGCCGGGACTTCACTTGAAGATACCCTTCATTCAGCGGGTAGTTTACTTTGAGAACAGGATATTGCTATACGATGCACCTCCTGCCGAGATACTCACCAAAGACAAAAAGAATCTCGTGGTTGATAACTATACCAAATGGAAAATTATTGATCCGCTGAAGTTTTATAAGACCGTCAAGGGTGAGATGGGAGCACAGTCGCGGCTTGATGATATTGTCTATGCGCAGCTCAGGGTTGAGCTGGGACAGCATGACCTGGAGGATATCGTTTCGAAAACGAGAGACGAGGTTATGAAAATAGTAAGCGATAAATCTGATGCTCATGCAAGTGGTTACGGGATAAAAGTTGTTGATGTGAGGATCAAGCGTGCAGATCTCCCCGAACAGAACGAAAAACACGTCTTTGACAGGATGAGGGCGGAAAGAGAAAGACAGGCCAAACAGTATCGATCCGAAGGTGAAGAAGAATCTGTGAAGATAACGGCAAAGGCCGATATGGAAAGGACCATAATACTGGCAAAGGCGTACAGAGAGTCTGAAAAAAACAAGGGAGAAGGGGATGCTCAGGCGGTAAAGATATATGCTGACGCCTATAAAAAAGACCCGGGATTCTTTGAATTTACAAGAAGCCTCGAGGCCTATAAAAATACGCTCAAAGAGAACATGACACTGGTAATTTCCCCGGATGTAGAATTTTTCAAGTATCTTAAGTAGTGACGGTTAGCAAGGGTACATCTTTGGTGTTAGCGATAACTCGTTAATATCACAAATATTTGCAGATTTGAGTAGCCTGTGGCCTGTTTCCTTCCAAACACAGAAAATAAGTCCATAAAATGAAGTCCGTGGCAAGATATCTTGACTCTATGATTAGTTTGGTTTGATCAAGGTATATAATGGCTATCTGAACTCAGTTCAGTGAAGAAAATTATTGTTGTCTTCACCTACAAACAAACGGCAGGTAATAATTGGAGCTATCGAAGCTTATCGATAGAAATGCTGAACGGCAACGCTTTAACCGCGGAGGCTATTTGCATGCACACCGCCGTCGGCTGTAAGCGATGTTAGGCGAGTTGCTTTTTCTGCGATTTCCTATGTCCTTAACCGTACGTTTTTTCCAGAATATCCTAATTTGATGGGTGACCCCTCCTTCATCCCTGTCGAATGTTTTACCCAATACTACCACTGTAAAAGAGAGACAAAAATATTTCAGCCCATTGGGGGTCAAATTGTGTTCCTATGTGTTTCTTAATCTCTTCTGCCGCTTTTTCTGGTTTCATTGCAGGACGATAAGGTCTCGCAGACGTCATTGCATCATAAGTGTCCGCAATCGCGATTATTCGTGAAGTATCAGGGATTTCTTCTCCCTTTAGACCATCTGGATATCCGGTCCCGTCGAATCTTTCATGGTGATGTTTTGCCGCCTTCGCCACAAATTTGAGTTCCTCGAAAGGTAGCAATATTGATGGTCTCGTAAAAAGTCAGCCGGCCGATCTTCCGGAAAAACCGGCTGAAAACGTAGATTCGGAAAATATCTTAGCCAGTTTACACAAATGTGTACACAATTGTTCTTTCACATAGAAACATAGACGAGAAACACACCGATATGTCCATTCCTGGATGGGTTTTGGAGAGATTTTTGCATTTCTGACCACTGTTGCCCTGAAGATGTTGATACCAACTGCCTTCAAGGTCGCACAGAAACGCACAGCCTCCATACCCCGGACACGAAGGTTTTTAACACCTGTTTTTCTGTCATACTCAGACATGGTTGCTTCCACCCCTGCCCGCCACCGGTATTTGTCTTTGAATTCATCGGTCTTCTCGTATGCCCTGCGCATGGCA
>JAUSPI010000080.1 GCA_030655775.1 Syntrophales bacterium | reverse complement strand
CCCAACATAGCCTTCGAACTCGAAAAACTGTAAAAACACCCCCTGATTTTGTAGACACACGCCTGTTTTTTAATACCGGTGTATATGTATGTTATTGCACACTATCTGACGATTCGTTTACTTACTGATCCCAAACCCAAGGCAGAGCTATAGCAGCTGTATGCAATTTAAGAATTGACAGCGAAGTTACGAGATGTGATCCATATCTGGAAATACGATTAGATTACTGGTTTAAGGTTAAAGCGACTTTGTAAATTAGCAGTTAAGTCAAAAATCAAGTGTAATGCCCCGGAATTCCGTATCAGAGGCTAAAACATAAGTTAAAAGTAGACTTAACCCCTTGGGATCCCAGTGCATTTGCACGATTACGCGTTTTCTTACCGTTGCGTAGGTTAAATGTCTGGTGTTTTACGATATAGATATTCCTGGTCGCAAGCCGTACAAACATGTACATGTTGCTTTTTTGAAGAAAGCACTAGCTGACATTGCTTATGGCGGTTTTCCCAGCAACTCAAACACAACGGAATCCCGATTGGCTCGCCTTTCTCATCAATCTTATAGTAGGCATCATAGTAAGGAGGGCGGACCAATTTGTCTTTGGATTGAAATGCCTCCTCAAGCTCAGCTATTCGTTTGTCTTTTTCTTGAAGTGCTTCTTGGACATCAACAATTTGAATTTTTGCATCTGCCAAAGTACTAACTAAATCAGATAGCTTAAACTTTATTTCTGCTTTCTCAATCGACATTTTATTCTCGCGGAAAAATTTTGTGATCTCTGTCGCCGTTTTAATGCTGGAAAGGGCAGCTGATATTATTAAGTTAATGTCTACCATGTGATTTCCTGTACGCAATTTATGGGAACAAACAATGATGAGTTAAGAGCAGATTTGCCCTTTTCCCTTAATTGTCAGGGATCAGGCTAATTCCACAAAACTTATTGGGCGCCATCATACGCAATATAGCCCCAGAATCTCACAGAACCTTCACTGCCATCGGTAACATATAACAAATCAAACGAGGTATCACCGTATCTTGGCGAAAACGTTAAATCCTCACTATGATTAAGTCCAGTTTGACGGACTTTAAACTCGTAGACATTCCTACTATCAATCCTAAATGGTACCCCTCCAATAGCCAGAGCACTTCCACTTGGCACTTTTTTTAAATCAACCGAAAAATCAAAGAAGATCTTAACATTTCCCTGATGAAATGTGTATTTAGCCTCCTCAACTGAAATCAGTTGAACATCTTTTTCACTTGAGTCACTTGTAATATATCGAACCGATAGCTCCCATTCTCCTTCTTCATCATCATTTATAGTAGGTGGATCCTTGGAAGGCACAGCGGTGGCGGGGAAAGAAAATGCTTTTTCAATCATAGGATCTATGTTTTGCAGGATTTGTATTCTTTTTTGTAATCCTATTGTTTGCTCAGTTATATTCCCTAATTCTTGAAGAGCGGTATTTTTAAAATCTGTTCTTATCTGTTCTTCTTTCAGTTTTACAATTTCCGTATGGGCTCCCGCTAACCTTTCTGTAAGCTGTTTTGTGATGATATCTGTTGTGGGATTTTCAAGTTGTCTGACTCTTTCATTAAGTAGTTCAATAATAGCATTCTTGTTACGACGAAACAGCCTAAAAAAACCAGCGAAAAAAGCAAAAACAACACCGACTATAGAAATAATTATCGTAGTGTAAGAAATAGCTTCATTAGTCATAGGATTCCTCTTTCGACAACCTCACTCTTAATGAGGCTGAAATAGCGTTTTGCCATTGAAGATAACTTGCCCACGAGGTACGCCCTGACGGCAAGTGCCCGAGCCTCTTGGGGTAGGCTTAATTTTTTGGTTGGGCGGGTTTCTCGGTTTGCTGGATTCTTTGAATCGCTTCTTGTTGTTTGATAACATTGTTGTGGTTAGGTGGATGCTTTGGATAAACATATAAAAAATACTCCTAAGATGATTCAGTGCGGAATTATGGCTTTATATCGTTCGACTCCAGCACAGGTTGTTGATCTGGTGTGTGGGTTTGATAATGACGAGCTTGTGTCTGGCATCTATATAGCCATACGGAAGATGGAGATTGAGGCATCTCTTGACAAAGTAAATTATGGAAACGAATGACGTTATTGAATGCCTTGATGCTTTTCTGCCATTGGTCTTTTAGTTGTTTCATATTAAGGAGTTTTCGTCCTTTTTGATTAGTCCAGTCTCGCCCTTGCCTAAGAATATTCAAGCGCCCTTTGTTGTCGATGGCGTAAACACCATGGGCATAAGTATTTCTTGACTTAATAATAGTTTTTAGCTCGGCAATTAAATTATTGAACTCTTCGAGGAGGGGGCTGTATTCAAGAGTGTATTTGCCGGCAGACTCAACAAGGGCAAGCTTCGCGCCACTATTGGCAATAGCGCCAAGAATACGACCTGAGTGCCAAGGATCAGTTCCGACAACTATCGCAAAGACAGAACCAAGTGCATGCTCCGTTGAGTTCCAAGTTGTAATTATATTGGCGATGTATTTGGCGTACTCTGGGTGGTCAGATATCATTACATTCATTTTCATTGATTTATTTGTCATAATGTTTCTCTGCTTAACAATGGGTTTATATGTATCTTGTATAAAGACCCAAACACCGCAAAATGTGCGGTACAACACCCCATTTTTCGATTACAGACAATATAGCAGGCAAAATTAAAAAATCAAGGATAATCCGGCACATAAAATCGGAATAGTGCTATTCGTTTAATAGCATCACTGTTGATAGGGAAACAAAAAGTGATAAGAGCTTGCCACACTCCAGACTCGGGTTTAAGAAAAATGCTCTCCACGCCTTTTAATTTTTGATTGGATTTTTGCCTGAAAATGGTATTTTTAAGATAATACACGATATCTTAAAAATACTCTTTTTGAAGGGTTAGAGGTACACATTGCATTCACCTACTTATCAACACCCTTGACTGTACCGAGAACCCATTATTTATTGAAGTCAGTAAGTAAGACCGATGCGATTTTGTAGCAGCTTTCAACCCATACTGTGCAGATGTGATCGAAGAAAAAATGAAATGCGCCGGTTATTAACGCCACCTACCTATACGTAACATAATCTGTTTTCTCTATTGATATTAATATGTTGAGTTATGTTTAAGGTTTCATAGTTTCGTTCTTTCGTCAAGGATTATCTGGGTTGCCAGCCGTTCGTTGCATGATCACCTCCATTGCTTTGTAGTAATCTCTCTGTACTTTGAGGTTTGATACCCGGCAGTACCGTTGTGTTGTCCTGATAGAGTTATGTCCCAAGAGATCCTGGATGGTAGACAGACCAGCATCCGCATTCAACATCTGCGTGGCCATCGTATGGCGAAGATGGTGACAGGAGATTCTTAAACCTGTTTTGCGGGCATAATATTCCATCCGTTTCTGTATACCGCGAATGGATAAAGGTTGACCGGTAAGAGGCCCTTTCGCTACCAGAAAAACCTTTTTTACTTTATTTGCAGGTCTCACCCTGAGGTACTCCAGAAGAGCAGCAAGGGCGTCATTGCTGATATAGACAATCCGATCTTTTGCACCCTTGCCATCCTGAATAAACAATATCCTGCGTTTAAGATCAATATCACTGAGGAAAAGATGGGCCACTTCTTCTACTCGTAATCCGCATCGGAGCATGAGCGTAAACATGGCTTGATCCCTGCGCCCTTTCAGATTATTGAAGAGGAGCTCTATTTGCTCTTCTCTGAGATGTTTTGGAAGCCCCCGGGGAAGCTTCATGATATTCGGTTTCCTGACAGGGTTCACGATCGGGACTTCCTCTTCTTCCGAGAGGTAGTGATAAAACTGACATACACTGTTGAGATAACAGTTTACCGTCTTTGGCTTTAACCGTTTGCCGAGGAGATAATCCATATACGCAACAATCTTCCGGTGTGTAGTTTCCTCAATCGGCACATCAAGCCAGATCACAAAAAGTTTCAGGCCGTTCAAATAGTTCTTAACAGTGTTGGGTGAGACGTTCCTTCTCTTCAAGAAACGCCTGTATCTGATGATCGCGTCGATAATGTCCATCAATCTCCCCCCTTTCTATAATCGTCATGGCTCTGAAGTACTCTTCCTCCCTGGTCTTGTCCGTGAGCCTTGCATAGCGCCGTGTTACATCCAGAGAAGTATGCCCCATCAGTGGCTGGAGACATTCGATTCGCATGCCGGCATTTAAAAGCTCACTGGCAAAGGTATGGCGAAGCGCATGAAGGGAGTACCCCTTATAGGTAAGGCCCGCTTTCGTAAGATAATCTACAAACATCTGACGAGCAGTGCTGTAGGACATGCTGGTCTTACCTTGGGCGTAAAAGAGGAACTCTTTATGGGCGTCTCTCATGTTGAGCCATGTCCTCAAAGCACTGACCGCATCATCGCTGAGATACACAACCCGTCCCAATCGGTTCTTCTCCCCCTCGTAAATATCAATCCTGCGATCCTTGAGGTGAAGATCCTGCATCTTCGTGTTGAGCAACTCTCCGATTCTCATCCCCGTCCGCAGAAGCACCGTGACCATGGCCCGGGCTTTCGTATGATCAATAATGGAAAGTAGGTGCTTCACGTCATCCGGATCCATGGCTCGTGGCAATGTCTCTGGCTTTTTCAGGCGAATCCTTCTTGCCAAAACAGCCGTGTTGACGATGCCTTCGTCAATCGCATAACCCAAAAAGGCATTGACGCAATGCAGTTTCGTCCGCACCGTCGATAGCATCAAACCCCGATCCTGCTCATGTTCAATGAAAGCTTCAATGTCATTCTTGGTGATCTCCTCCAGACTCGTTTTCCCCGAATCCCTGACAACGGTGAGAAAGATATAAATCGCTACCAAGTTACTGGCGTACGTTTTGGGTCTGAAGTTCCGCCGATACATGTACCGAAAATATTCCTCAACATGTTCTTTGCCCGGCAAGTCCCATCCTGCAAGACGATTCAGTGCCCTTTGAAGCGCTCTCGTCTTATTCTCGAATTCAGGACAAAACGGCCTCTCTAATTTTCCTTTGTTGATTTTGGCAAAAACACTGGGTGGGTGAATCCCTTCCCGTTGATCAATACTTCCAAAAGTCGTCAGGGATTCTTTCGTCGAAATGAAACTGCAAGATTCTATGGTCTTCTGATCCATCACTACCTCCTTTCCTGTGATTCAATAGGAAATACAGATAGATGATGAACAATACAAGTCTAAACTTCAATCACCTTTTTGTTACGTATAGCACCTACTAAGCCTCAGAATCATTGAATGTTAAAAATAACTATTACCACCTGAAACCTTCAAAATCAAAAAACGGGGATCAAAAGCTATTAATGCAAATCAAGGTGCTACGCTTTTCTTAATTGATGTAAAAGTATCCACAGATAAGAAGTAACCGCTAATATTCTAAATTCCCTTGACATTCCACCCTTTTTTATTAATTATACAAAAGCGTTAACGAAATAACAGAAGGTACCATGCATTAAACAACACATGATCTTTTTTCCTTAAATACAAGAAAGTTCCTGAAAATGGCAGATAATCATCAAAACCCCGTTTCTCTTAAACAGAGGCGGGGTTTTGTTTTTCGGATGTTACGAACGAAAGGAACCGGATGACCTTCCAGGATAATGTTTTTGCTCCAGGGGCCAGAATCCTTGTTCGCGATGCGGAGTGGCTGGTGCGTCGGGTGGATCGGACTTCGACCGGTGGGCAATCTCTGAATGTGGTGGGCATATCTGAACTTGTTCGGGACAAAGACGCGATCTTTCTGACCGAGGTGGAGAAATCCATCGAAATCCTCGATCCAGTCGATACGAAGCTGGTTCTGGATACATCAAGTTCATACCAGACATCGGTTCTTTACATAGAAAGCCTGCTCCGCCAGACTCCGCCAACCGACGAAAATCTGTATATTGGTCACCGGGCAGCGATGGATGCGGTTCCGTTTCAGTTGGACCCGGCTATTCAGGCGCTCAAACAGCCGAGACAGAGAATCCTGATTGCTGATGCCGTGGGTCTTGGAAAGACCCTTGAAGCAGGAGTCCTTCTCAGTGAACTGATTCGCCGCGGCAAGGGTAAGCGCATCCTCGTGATTGCTGTGAAAAGCATGCTCACCCAGTTCCAGAAGGAGATGTGGAGCCGTTTTACTATACCCCTTACCCGTCTCGATTCACTGGGAATACAACGCATCCGTTCTTACATACCGACAAATCAGAATCCCTTTTATTATTACGACAAGGCCATCATTTCCATTGATACGCTCAAACAGAATACCCAGTATCGCACTTACCTCGAAAATGCCTACTGGGACATAATTGTCATTGACGAAGCTCATAATGTGGCGGAACGGGGGACGAGTTCTTCGATGCGTGCGCGGCTTGCCAGATTGCTTGCTCAGCGTTCCGATACATTGATCATGCTTTCCGCCACGCCGCATGACGGTAAGGCAAGAAGTTTCGCGAGCCTCATGAACATGCTGGACCCCACGGCAATAGCCAACCCCGATGATTACAGCAAGGAAGACATCAAAGGTCTTTTTATCCGTCGTTTTAAAAAGGATATCCAGAATCAGGTTGAAAAGGCATTCAAGAAAAGGGAAATCGGTGTTGCACACTGCCGGGCCTCTCTCGCGGAAGAGGAGGCCTTTGACACCTTTGTCGATATGAAATTCACACGCCTTGATCAGAAAAGAGGTGCAGAAGAACTATTCAAAACAACTCTTGAAAAAGCGCTCTTTTCCAGCCCGGCGGCCTGTATCTCGACAATACATAATAGAATAACTCGTTTGAGGAAAACGGAAGATCCTCTTTATGAAAATGATATAAACGCGCTTGAAGATTTGTCCCTGCAGGTTGAAAAGATCACCGTTGAAGATTTCAGTAAATATGAAAAGCTCCTGGAAATAATCAGAGACCCGAAGCATGGGTTCGAATGGAAGGGGAAAGATACACGTGACAGGCTTGTCATCTTTACGGAACGAATTGAAACGCTTCGATTTCTTCATAAAAATCTTGTGGGTGATCTGGGTCTGAAAGATAACCAGGTAGAAATCCTTCACGGCACTCTGCCGGACCATGAACAACAAAGGATTGTGGAAGATTTCGGCAAAGACGAAGCGCCGATCAGGCTTCTGATAGCTTCCGATGTGGCATCTGAAGGTATAAACCTTCATTATTTGTGTCACAGAATGATCCATTTCGACATCCCCTGGTCGCTTATGGTTTTCCAGCAGCGAAACGGACGCATCGACCGCTACGGTCAGGAAAATACCCCGCAGATCGTTTACCTCGTCACTGAGAGCGAAAACGCAAAGATTCGAGGCGATACGAGGATCCTCGAGTTGCTGATCGAGAAGGATGAACAGGCAGTGAAAAACATCGGGGATCCTTCAGTTCTGATGGGTGTTTACAATATTGAGGAAGAAGAGAAGATCACCGCACGGGCCATCGAAGAGGGACGGAGTAGAGAAGAGCATGAGAAAGTGCTGGAATCAAAGTCCTTCGACCCGCTGGCTTTGCTCCTGGGTAAGGATGACACTCCTGTCGGAGAAAAAGCAAAGGATGTTTGCAAGGGCATGCCCTCCCTCTTCACCGATGATTTCACCTATATGCAGTCGGCAATCCAACATCTCCGTCATTCTATACCGATGCAGGCCGAATTTTACAGCGATGAACGACGCATGGATTTGACCGCAACCGAGGATCTGAAGTATCGGTTCAGGTTTCTTCCGAAAGAAGTATGGCCCGATAACGGTAACTTCATCCTGTCGGCTGATCAAAACGCCATCCAGGAGGAAATTAAACGGAGCCGCAAGGATGAAAAGGCATGGCCGCGAATCCACTATCTCTGGGAGATGAACCCCGTCCTTGAATGGGTAAACGACAAGATTCTGGCAGCCTTTGGAAGGCACGAGGCCCCTGTTCTTACACTTCAGGACGCGCTGCAACCCGAGGAAACGGTATTTATATTATCTGGTCTCATTCCGAATCAAAAAAGCCATCCTCTGGTACACTGCTGGTTTGGCGTGATCTTTAGCAATGGCCATGTGCGGGAAATTGTGGATTTCGAGGACATTCTGAAACGCACCGGTCTGGGAAAACGAGCTTTCCCAAACCGGGGCGACGGCATTGATATAGAGGCACTGCAAAAACTCCTTCCCGAGGCGATAGAACACGCACGATCATGGATGAGCGAAAAACGGAAAATCTTCGAAGAGCACATCAACAAAAAACTGAATGACCATCTCAATGCGCTGGAGCGCCTCCGCGAAAAACAGTACGCGCAACTTGAGCTTCGTTTTGAAGAAACAAGACAGTTAAGCCGCAAGGAGAAAGAACGCAGGGAGATAGATCGCATCTTTGACGAGTACTTCGACTGGATCGAAAGCACCATGACGACGGAAGACAATCCCTACATAAAAGTCATTGCAGTATTGAAAGGGACGGGCTGATGGCTATTGATTTTACCGGAATCGGCAACATCAATGAATTTTATACAGACCACTACCTGAACGCCATTCTCGAAAATGACCTCAAAGATGTTTTGAAGAAATGGAAGCAAAGGGAAGAAGAGGAGGCTGCTCGCCCCCCTTATGCCGATCTGCGGGGTCTTTCAAAAGACTTCTTCACCATGAGAAACCGGTTGGAAAAAGAGCGAAAAACAGAAGAGCGCCTCCAGTTGCAAAGAGAGTTTCTGGAAAAGCTGCTGCCTGTTCTCGGCTATGAGTTTCAACCAGCCTTAAAGGAGCTGGATAACGGGAGCTTCTTGCCGATAGCGGGAGAAATCAAAAGACCCAACGGGGCGCCGGAGCTGTGGATCATCGAGGCCGTTGACCCATCGGGCGAAGATGCTGATCCCCTGGAGCTTTCGATTCTCGACTGTCAGTATCCGGAGAATGAAGAAACCAATAATGAATTAACCGATGTTCCCCTTGAGGATATTATTTCAAAACAGGTCTTTGGACGGTCCGAACCGCCGCGCTGGGTGATGCTCGCAAGCGACGCCCAGCTTGTCCTTATTGACCGGGGCAAGTGGAACGAAAAGCGCCTGTTGCGGTTTGAGCTTACTGAAATCCTGGGACGTAAAGAAACTTCGACACTCCAGTCTATGGCGGCGCTTCTTCACCGGGAAAGTGTATGCCCCGCGGAAGGCCTGAGTCTCCTCGATACCCTCGATGAAAATTCCCACAAACACGCCTTCGCCGTCTCTGAAGATCTGAAATACGCCCTTCGCGAGGCGATAGAACTACTCGGGAACGAAGCGGTAATCTACCTTCGTGAAATACGGAGAAAAGGCATTTTTTCCGGCGAAGAAAAAATTGATCCCAAAGAGCTGACGAAAGAGTGCCTGCGGTATATGTATCGTCTGCTTTTTTTGTTCTACATAGAGGCAAGGCCGGAACTTGGTTATGCCCCTATGAAGTCGGATGCCTACCGGACGGGTTACAGCCTCGAAACACTGCGCGACCTGGAGATGGTGAAGCTTTCAACCGAAGAGTCGAGAAACGGAACATTCATTCACGATTCCCTCCAGCTTCTTTTCGAGCTGATCTACGATGGATATCCTCCGACGAAAGGTAAGCAGGATGAGCAGCTTGCCCTCGGCGCAGGCCCGGAACATCATATCTTCCGAATCACACCACTCAGCAGCCACCTTTTTGACCCGGCACGCACATCGATCCTGAACCGTGTGAAGTTTACAAATGAAACGCTCCAGCGTGTAATCAGACTGATGTCTCTTTCACAGCCGGGAAACCGCAGCAAGCGAAGGGGTAGAATTTCCTATGCCCAATTAGGCATCAACCAGCTCGGCGCCGTCTATGAAGCGCTCCTCTCATATCAGGGCTTTTTCGCCGAAACTGATCTTTACGAGGTAAAAAAATCGGGAGAAAAATATAACGAGCTGGAAACCGCATACTTTGTAAAGGCGGAAGACCTTTCCAAGTACAGGGAAGACGAAAAAGTCTTCAACGACGACGGGACATTGAAAAAATACACGAGGGGAACATTTATTTACCGCCTGGCCGGTCGTGACCGGGAGAAATCGGCCTCTTATTACACGCCGGAAGTCCTGACACAATGCCTCGTGAAATATGCCCTGAAGGAACTGCTCAGGGACAAGACCGCCGATGATATACTTCAACTGACCGTCTGTGAGCCGGCCATGGGGAGTGCCGCCTTCCTAAACGAAGCAGTAAACCAGCTCGCAGAGGCCTATCTTCGTCTCAAGCAGGAAGAAACCGGTGAAACCATCCCCCATGAAAGCTACACCCGGGAAAAACAAAAGGTAAAGATGTGCCTTGCCGACAATAATGTTTTCGGTGTGGACCTCAACCCGGTGGCGGTGGAGCTTGCAGAGGTGTCCCTCTGGCTGAACACCATCCATGAAGGGGCATATGTGCCCTGGTTCGGCATGCAGCTTGTCACGGGCAATTCACTCATCGGGGCACGCCGGCAGGTTTATGCTTCAAGCTTGTTACGTCGGGTGCAAAAGAATGATTCCATCTGGTTGGATGAAGTGCCAGAACGGGTCACCTCGGTTGAAGAAAGACCGGAAAACACCGTCTATCATTTCCTTCTGCCGGATAAGGGAATGGCGGATTACAAAGACAAGGTAATCCGTCAGATGGCCAAGGATGAAATAAAGAAGATAATGGAGTGGCACAAAAACTTTGCAAAGACCTTTTCCGAGGGGGATGTTCGACAATTGAAAAAGATGTCCGCCGCCGTTGACAGGCTCTGGAAACGTCATACAGATCATCAGCGCATCGTTCGTGCGGAAACGAGCGACCAGTTGACCCTTTTCGGACAGTCAAAACCGGAGAAGAAAAGAAATCCCTCCGCTATCGAATGGAAAGACCGTAAGTATAAGCAAGAGATCCTCTCACAGAATATTTCAAGCTCCAGTCCGTACCGCCGCCTGAAACTTGTCATGGACTACTGGTGCGCCCTCTGGTTCTGGCCTATTGAAAAAGCAGATCTTCTTCCGACACGTGAGGAATTCCTGCTGGAACTTTCCCTCATCTTGGAAGGGAATATCTACGATACAACACCGTCAGAAGGCGAGCAAATATCGATGTTCCCCGATACCATGCCACGGCAGACGGCCCTGGAGCTGGTGGACAAATTCGGCTTTGTCGATGTGGACAAACTCAGCCGCGAGCTTCCACGCCTCTCCCTGGTACGGGAACTTGCCGAAAGCCACCGTTTCCTCCACTGGGAGCTTGAGTATGCCGATATCTTCGCCGACAGGGGCGGCTTCGATCTGGTCCTGGGGAATCCTCCGTGGATCAAGGTGGAATGGGAAGAATCCGGAATCATGGGCGACGCGGAGCCTCTTTTCGCGATTAGAAAATTCATGGCCTCTCAGCTTGCCATTCTGCGCGAGGAAACACTCGGAAAATACGACTTAAGAAGCGAATATCTCGCCGCCTTCGAGGAGGCGGAGGGAACACAGAACTTTCTTAATGCCATTCAAAACTACCCGCTTCTGAAGGGTGTACAAACAAACCTGTACAGATGCTTCCTACCCCAGGCGTGGATGGTTGGGTGCAAAAAAGGAGTTTCCGGTTTTCTACATCCGGAAGGTATATATGATGATCCTAAGGGGGGAGAATTTCGAGAGGCGATGTATCCAAGATTGAGAGCGCATTTTCAATTCCAGAATGAGTTCAAACTTTTTCCTATTGGCAACAGAAATAAGTTCAGTATCAATATTTATGAAGCAGTTCCGACTGAAACTGTAAATTTTTCAAATATTGCAAATCTTTTTACCCCCTCAACGGTAGTTGCTTGTTTTGATAATGGTGGTGGGGGGGCAGTACCAGAAATTAAGGATGTAAATGATAAATGGAACATTAAGGGTCATGTTCAGCGCATCGTGCAGGTTACTGATAAGGAACTGGCATTATTTGCGAATCTGTATGATGATTCTGAAACACCGTCTCTGCAAGCACGCTTGCCAGCCCTTCATTCCCGTCAATTGATCAGCGTCCTGCAAAAAATTGCCGCACAGACGAAGCGGTTGGACGACCTGAAAGGTGAATACTACTCAACAATAATTTGGGATGAGACTAATGCCGTCAAAAAAGACGGCACCATACGTCGCGAGACACGCTTTCCCGATTCCGCCGGTGACTGGATACTGTCGGGACCGCATTTTTATGTGGGGAACCCCTTTTATCAAACACCTAAAGTAATTTGTGAAACTCATCGTGCTTACAATCTTATAGATCTCACCGAACTTCCCTATGATTATCTGCCCCGCACCAATTATATGCCTGACTGCGATCCCGCCGAGTACCTGCGGCGCACGCCGCGAGTGCCGTGGGGGGAAAAGAAGCCGGTGACGGAGTTTTACAGGCTTGTATCAAGATTTATGCTGTCTCAGTCTGGTGAAAGGACATTGGTTTCGGCAATTATGCCCAAAAATGTTTACCATATTATGACCTGCTTAAGTCTTTCATTCAAAGATTATTCAACACTTGTCTCTCAAGCAGGGTTTTTTGCAAGTTTGCCCTTTGATTTTTTTGTTAAAACAACTGGGCGTGGCGCTATTCCAGGCTTGATTAAAGCTATTCCAGTTCCTGAGTACAATATGTATATTTCTCTGAGGTCTCTATTAATGAATGCCCTTACCGCTTTTTATTCTGACCTCTGGCAAGAATCCTGGAACGATTCCTTCAAAACCGATCTCTGGACCAAATTGGACCCCCGTCTTCCCGACAGCCACTTTTCAAATCTGACCCCCGATTGGAACCGCAACTGCGCCCTCCGCACCGATTATGCCCGGCGTCAGGCCCTCGTGGAAATCGACGTCCTGGCATCCATGGCACTCGGTTTGACACTGGACGAACTCAAAACCATCTACCGTGTCCAGTTCCCCGTCCTTAGGCAGAACGAGAACGACACCTGGTACGACCGGAACGGCCGCATCGTCTTCACCTGCAGCAAGGGATTGACAGGAGTTGGTTTCTCCCGACCCGAATGGAACGAAATCAATGACATGAAATCCGGCAAAGTGGAACGAACAATCATAGACGACACCCTCCCCGGCGGCCCCCGTGAACGCACCATCACCTACGAAGCCCCCTTCGACCGCTGCGACCGTGAAAAAGACTACGAAACCGCCTGGACTGAATTTGAAAGGCGTTTAAAATCAATCCTGTTGAGAGGATAACATTCGGAGAAATACAAGGAGATATCCATGGTTAAAATAAGCAACGAATTAATTCAATGCGCTGATTGTGGAAAATATCGTAGTGAGAATGAACCTTTATGCCCCGATTGTGGCTCTGAAAAAAGGATAATTAATGCGGAAATACATGAAAGTTTTAATGTTTCAGATCGCATTACAGAATCGGTAGCAATCTCGGCTTCAATAATTGACATAGCTTCCTCTGCAACAGCAACAATAACTACAATCATACCAGAAGAAGTAATGGCGCAACCAGAAGGACAGAGAAGCATGACCGCAAGTGAGCTTGTAGTTGAAAATATAAAATCTTTCAGAAGAGATGAAGGAGAAATTGAAAAAGTCACAGATCTATTAAAAAACATACTCGAAAGGAAATCTGAATCAGGTATTTATAAGAAGGATGATCAAGTAATTGTTTTTAATAACTATAATTTTTATGGGTGCGCTATAGGGGGTGATGTCCATTCGGTTGATATCACATTCATAAAAGAATGGAATCAAGTACAAAATTCCATTGACATAGAAGAATTAAAACGTGATTTTAAGGCTCTGATACCGGAGTTGTCTAAGAAAGCTACGACAGATGATGAGTTTAAAGCGTTATCTCAAGTTAGCATGGCATTTGAAGATCTTAAGGATGCTAATGGACCAAGCATGCTAAAACGCATAAGAAACTCTGGTGATTGGGTATGCGGAGTAGCAAAGGATATCGGAGTCTCACTTATAGTTGAACTCATCAAAGGGTCCATGATGTGATAGAATTTAGGCCAGGCTGAGAAAAGATTCGATTTAAGAAAATATTTTCTTGGCTCCAGATGGAGGAAAATAGTATGGCGGATCAAGATACGATGCAGGTTAAGTCAACGTCAAAGCGGTCTGCGGAGTGCTCGGATATCATTCTTCGAGAAACGAATACTACGCGACTTGTTTTTCGTCCCATGCTTGTTGAAAACCCGCGAAATGATCAGGCTTCAGTTAATGGAACTTTTATCTTTCAGTGTAAGGGACGAAATGATGAATGGGAAAACCTTCCCTCAATTCCACTTTCTCAATTGAAAAAGGGCGAAGGTTTCAAGCTTAAAGTCAAATCAGAAGAGCTCCTCTATCTTCATGAAGAGATTTCAAGTCTGTACGAGCTTTACGCTGAATCTGGAATTCCACAGGGCGAGTCCCAGTATATCAAGGCCAATAAGCAAATTACGGAATTAGTGGGAATGCCTCAGTACCAGCTGGCACAGTTCCTCAGTGCTAACAGGAAATTTGGTGCTACCCTTCTCTCGCGACTTGTGCAATGGGCGGTTTCTGCGGATGATCCAACGGCACTGGTAGAACGGCTTGTCGATCTCGGCCAGGATTCTTTGAAGAAATTGAATATTGCAGTTGGCATTCAGAGTCTGCGAACAGCGATAGATATATGGAAGAAGAATTCATTGTCGACAGATGAGGAGTTTTGGCAATCTACTCTGACCGAAAATTCATTTGTGCTCGAACAAATATTTTCCTGGCCGGTCACAATCGTGAAGGGAAAGGCTTACGTTGGCGGAAAGACGGTCGAGAATGTCGGTGGAAGTATCGTAGACTTCCTCATTAGGAATCAATTAACGCAGAATGCAGCTCTTATCGAAATAAAGACTCCAGGGACACCTCTTCTTGGAAGAGAGTATCGAAATAGTATCTACAATTTATCCGAGGATCTTTCTGGAGCAGTAATGCAGATACTCAATTACAAGCACACATTATCTGAGCAATACACTTCACTTACACGTGGACAAGGTAACCTGTTTGAATCCTTTAATCCGCAATGCGTCATAATTATTGGAAATGCACAGGCACAACTTGAGGAACGAGATCAAAGAAAATCATTCGAGCTTTTCAGGGGGCAGCTACCCGGTGTGCACATCATTACTTATGACGAGATGTTTGCAAAAGCAGAGAATCTCATCGGCGTTTTGGAGTCACCGTGCGCGTCGAGTGTAAGCGATGAAATCGATGATGTTCCTTTTTAGGTTGTAACTATTTTGGATTGATTTACGAAACAGGAAGGATATTATGGCAGACACAGAAGCATTGTTATTTTCGGAGACTGACGGCGCATGTGCGTATTGTGGTATCAAAGACTACCGTATTTTAACAATACACCACATTATTCAACGAGAACCCAAGGATGAGTCATACGACAATAAAATAGTGCTTTGCCACAACTGCCATCACCTTTATCATCAAGAGAAAGGACCTTCTCAAGATGATCTGTTTGTTATTAAGAAACGTCTTATCTGTAAGACATTGACTCAACAAGGGGTCAACGCCTTAAAGGAAGCTTACAGGAATGGGTTGGTTGTTGCTTCGCCCTATTTGGTTAATCATCTCGTAGAATCACAACTTCTCGAATTTAAAAAATACCTTTCTTCCTATGGAAATGATCGCCAGATAATTGATGCAGTCTACGAGCTGACTGATAAAGGTAAGAAATTCACAGAAAAGTGGAGTTTGAAATAATGGTCTTCTAACAGGATCCAGAATTGACATGAAAGAATAAAAATCTTCCCTGCGACCGCGAAAAAAAACTACGAGACCGCCTATGCAGAATTTGAAAGGCGTTTAAAATGAAGACAAGCACGCAAGGTGTAAATATCGCTAACAAAGCTTCAGAGATCGAACAATCTACGTTCTCAGACAAAATTATTCAAAAAACAATTGCTGAAATACGATCGTTCCTTGATGAACTGGCGAATGGGACATCCCGCTATAAAAGTATTCATAACCTTACGGAACAGATTGAGCATCAATATCATGGCCGTTTCCTTATTGAACTTATGCAGAATGCCCATGACGCGTTGTTTGAAGAAGCCGTTGATGGTGATAAGGGGCGTCTGGAGATAATAATAAATACGGAAGAAAAACCATACGGCGCTCTGTATGTGGCGAATGACGGGACACCCTTTACTGATTCCAACTTTGAGAGCCTTTCGAATTTCGGACAGAGTGATAAGGATCCTGAAAAACATATAGGTAATAAAGGAATAGGGTTTCGAAGTGTTCTGGAAATTACGCACACTCCCGAAATTTACTCACGCAGTGACATGACGAGCAAGCCTTTTGACGGTTACTGTTTTTGCTTTCAGCCGGACGTTACAGAACAGTTTGAAGGGCCAATTAAAGAACTTCTCAATGGCATCGATCAACCTTTGGTTTTTCTTGATGCGGCCATCCCACTGATTGAGTGGGGAGAGAAAAAGCTGCGCCTTTTTCGATCAAAATTTTCCTCGGAGAACTTTGATTTTATACTGTCGGAACTGGGGTACCTCTCGCCTTATATGATGCCCATTCCTATTAATGCCTCGCAAAAAACCGACCAGATTAAGAAATTCGAAGATAGCGGCCTCTCCACCGTTATACGTTTACCATTCGTTAGTGAAGATGCAAGAGATTTGGCGATTTCAATAGTTGATAGTTTGAATGAAAATACCATCCTCTTTCTGGGCCGGGTAAAAGCTTTCTGGATTGATTCTGGAAGAAGCCAGCGTCTTGTGGGACGGAAAAAGGTTTTTCTCAATGATCCTGAAAACGGACAGGAGATCAACATTGAAATTACAAAAACTGATAACGGAGATATGCCTTCAAAGAGGTACTGGTTGTGGGAGCGCACCATAGGCGGTGAAGATAACCCGATAGAAACGGAAGAAATAGAGGCGGCGGTTTGTAATCTGCCCGGCAAATGGCCGGGAATGAAAAAGGCCACCGTTGCTTTAGCCGTTAAAATTGATGACTGCCCCGAGAAAGGAAATATCAATATATTTTTGCCCACCGAACTTGCCAGCGGTTGCGGAGCGCATATTAACGGACCTTTTTACGGCGATATAAGTAGAACATACATTGAGTTCGATCATCCCTTTAACGAACTTCTGTTACGAAAAATTGCAGAAAAGGCACTCAATGGTGTTTTTTCGAGACTCGCCGGAAAAGGATTGGATGAAGGACGTGCTATTATTGATATACTTTCACCTTTCCCGGATATCGGGGAACACGGTTCGCGATGGTGGTCTTTTGTCCGAAATGAATGTAAAGAAATGAACCTTGAAATCAAAGAAGAAAATATTTGTTTAACAGATCATGGCTGGATGAAAATCACTGAATCAAATTTGCTTCCCGAATTAGATGAGCCCAAAATTATAACGGAAAAAGTATTAAGAACCGAGGCAACATTCCCTGTTTTCCATAAGAACACCGTTTCTAGAGAACCTCTTATAAGAGAGCTATATAATGCACTAAATATCAGTATATTACCCAAAGATGAATGGATCGCGGATACGATAGAGAAAATCGCGGAGAAATTTCACAGAAAAGGTAAAAGAGCAGACTGGACAGGCTTTTGGAAAGATGTATCAAAATTGTTGCCTGAGAACTCTGAAAAACTCAAAGGGAAAAAAGTATTACTCGGAACGGATGACGATTTACACGCTAGCGATGATAAAACTGCTGTATTCTTTCGGCCACGAATTACTGGAACGGACGATGAAGTTTTATCAACCGATGCAATTGATTCAATTCCCATGCGCTTACGACCCTATATCGCCTTTCTCGATGAAAGAATAGAGACACATGTTCCAGGGCGCCAGGGCGGTATTCAAACAACGCCTATCCATAGATATTTATCGTCAGATTTAGTGCAAACATTCGGAGTCGAACAAATTCTTCGTAACGTTCTTATTCCAGCACTGCCAGAACTTCCTGTGGTATTAGAATCAAAGAAGGGGCGGTTGTGCAGGGACATCATTCAGTGGGGATTACGATTAGTTGCTAATCTTGTAGCAAGGGATAAAGGGGAAGGAACTTTAATATACCTCGGACGGCTTCCTGTGCCCTGCAGAGGCGGGTGGTTTCCCCTGCGGGAGACGAGCTTCGGACCAGGCTGGATGAATACGGTCGGAGAAGAGCTTGCTCGCTACCTCGAGGAAGCGGGAACCAAAGAATGTAATGAAGCGTTAAAAAAACTCATGTTACCTCCAGACCATAAACTTTGGAAAGGGCTTGCTTCGCAAAATCAGGAAATTCTGGCAAGAGCCGGGGCATTTGATGGCTTAAGATTAAAGGAAATTGTGCCAGATGATTGGAAATCAAAATTCTATGTTTGTGGCGGGATAGAGGTAAATCTACCGGCAAACCCACCCCCCTGCTTCGATGAAGAGACATGGGGATTGTATGTTGATGACGCCTCGAACAATTTAAGGCCATATTTCGACGGACCCTTTGATTATGAAGTGAAAGAATTTTTTGTCTTTCCCGGCCTGGAGAAGTTTCATGGCTTAAATAATTTTATTCGTGTGGCACTAATGACAATATTGCTAAGGTCTTTACCAAATTGGAATGAGGACTGGGATAATCCGCTTTCCATCGAGAAAATAGGAGGGCAGTCGCACTCCTTTGAACCTGAATCTCCTTTACACTTTTGGTTGAAAAGAACGCCATGGCTTATAACGGAAAGCAATGGAATCTACGAGAGTTTCTGTCCTGAAGAGAGATGGCATGTACCGTCAATTGTATTGGCAGGTCGTGCACATCAGTTTAGTCATTTGAATCCCCTGCCGCGAGAAATAGCCGGTATATTGGACAACAGTTCACAACTCGCCGATGCATTGGAAAATTTGGGGATGCCTAAGTTTGATCTGGAAAGCCACAAAAACATTGGTCGTCTTTTGAGGGATCTTTTTCGAGCGTGGGAGAATCCCCGTACTGAAATATCCAATAGAGACATCTTTCTTGGACAGGTGAGGGATGCATGGCGCGCCTTTGACCCCGAGGAAGATGATGATTTCCCCGAAAAGCTTTTACTTGAATCTCGAATTGTAGTTATGCCATCAAAGGATAATCCCGTGTTCCTTCCGGATGCAACAGAGTCTTCTCATGCGGGATTAAAACTGCATTCAAAGCCCGTTGTGGCGGAAATCCAACCGAAAGATGCAAAGAGACTTTCAAAATGGTTCAAGGAGACGTACGGTAAGGGAATTCACTTGGCTTCCGAATTGACCGACGGCCCTCTGGTAAATGGTCAACCCTGGGAGGGTGGTGAAGGAGAACTTCTTTGTGACAGTGAAATAAAGTGGCTGATCCCCGTCATTCTTTCCGTATTTGCCTTTGCCGGAGGGCAGGCACACGGTACTCAGACCAAAACATTCCTGAGGGCGACTCAGATGTTACGCGAATCAAAAGTGTGCTGGGTTCCAAATTTAGAAGTAGGTCTTTGGCATGATGGAAATATCATTGCAATGACGTCTTTACCTGCAATGTGGATGTCGGATGATAAAACACTCCTTTCTACAGAAAATGTTAAAAACTCACCGAGTTCCCTGAACAAAGCTATCGGTCATGTTGTTGAAAGAGCTGATATTGATATGCCCCTCAAATTTGTTTTGAGTGAAATCGAAAGAACTGACGAACCATCACGTGATGTTCTAATCAAAGCACTCTCCCAATTAGAAATATCGAATTCTCAATTTGCCGAGATTGAGCAACTATGGCTCGGGGATCTGTCGTGGACTATCAGATTGATAAAACCCGTACTCAAAGCCTTCGATCTAAACGAGGAGCTGAATGAACTGGATGGTGTTGAATCGCCTGAACAATTGGAAGAATATTTGGCGAATTGTTCTACAGAACACTTTAATGGGAAAGAACTACTAACATTGGTTCGAACATCACACGGCTTTTATGATTTGGGGGAAGTCCTTTTTGACAAGTTCGGTTCTGAATTTCAATTGGACAAATGGAACGAACTACTTGTCGGGTTAGGGGAGGAACCCATTAAGAATGAAGATGCAATCGAACAATTCCAAGACCATTTGTCGTCAGCCTTAACGCCATTGCGATCAGTGCTGAGAAAAATTGTTAAAGACAATCCTGGCGTTGACTTATTTACGGATCTGTCAGATCAAGTGGAGGCTATTCCTTGTCCAGAGGAACTAAAAGTTAAATACTGGTTTGTAGAATTTTCCTCGGTCATGAAGGTAATAAGACCTCTCTTTGCATCCTGGAAAGCTTCTCGAGACGAACTTGATACCATCGATTCCTCCCGAACGCCAGAAGAGTTGATTGTTAAACTTGAAAAACTAGGACTTGAGTCCACTTTAGATCCCCTTGAAATATACAGCAAAAATTGTGAACGATGCCGGGATATTCTAAATTCATTGAAGCAAATAGCAATTATTTGGTGTTTGAAAAACAACGTGGAGGTTGGTTACTGGGGAAGAGAAACTGAGGTAATCTTAGATTATATTAGAGAAATATTAGATAAAGAGGGCTATTTTGACTTTTGGGATAACCAACAAGCATATTCAATATTGGAACAGTTGCCGAAACAAGATACCCAGTCAAATTTTTGGAATGCTTTTGTTGGCTGTGAGAACCTCGAAGATCTCATGACCAGTCTTTCCATATCAGTTAATGAACGAGAAAAGGCAAAAGAACAACTGGATCGTCATCAACAAGAGCAACAAGAGAAAAAAAGAATTGTATCGGTATGTGGAAAGAATTTTGACAACTCTGAGGAGAACTTGTCCCACCTCTGGAACCATATTGTTGATAAAATTGGAGAAGAACATTTGCCGGGCCTATGTTTTGATAACCTGGCTGAATTAAGGGAGGTTACAACTGCAAAGAAAAGTGGCGTTGGTGGTAAGGGGGGAGGAAGAGAAAGAAAAACAGTTCCATCAGGGAGGATGTCAGGTGCGATGAAAAACCTGATAGGGCTGGCGGGCGAAATCCATGCCTACCGTTCACTACTGAAAAATTACGGAGCTGGGGTCGTAAATCCTAACTGCTGGATTTCCGAGAACAGCCTTAGAAAGTATCCACAAAACAAAGTTAACGATAGGTTCGGATGCGATTTTATGGTTCGCCACGAGAGGAAAACTTTCTACATCGAAGTGAAGGCAACTTCAGGAGATGAAGAATATTTTGAATTAGGCTTATCTGAAATTCGACTTGCTGTTGAGAAAGCAAATAGGAGAAGAGACAAGTTTTTAATCATACATGTCACCAATGCTTTGTCTGAGATGCCTGAGTTTCAATTCTTACCCAATCCATATGACAAAAAACACCAAAGATCATATGATATTCGTAACGCGGGTTTACAGATTAGGTATAACAAGAAAACTTCATAGCATCTTATTGAGAAATGTTCTCTTTATACGAGGATATTATTTTTTGATTAATTTCTAAAATATTTCAAAACAGATTGGGTAAATATCAGAATTTGAAAGGCGCTCTGCGAGGTGAAATATGGATATCACAAAATTGCTGAAGGCTGGCGAATCTGAAACCGTTGAATTTAAAGCCGGGTTCAACAAGGAAACCATTGAAACGGCTGTTGCATTTTCAAATACCCGTGGTGGTGTAATTATCATCGGCGTGGACAATCAGGGCAATATCAAAGGCGTGGACATAGGTAACGAAACGTTAAAAGATTGGGCAAATCGAATCTCTCAAAACACAGAGCCTACTGTTATCCCTGATATCAAATCGGATAAAATTAAGGGCAGAAGGATTGCCATTATTGAGGTGCAGGAATTTCCGTTAAAACCGGTGGCCACAAAAGGACGTTGCTTTAGGAGGATGCAAAGCAGTAACCGACAAATGTCACCACAGGAGATTGCTCAAATGCATCTGTTAACTGCCGGTAGTAGCTGGGATACATTACCGGCCAGGAATACCAGCCTGAACGATATTGATCTTGAAAAGGTTGATGAGTTTATCAAGTTGTCCTCAGCCACGGGGAGGAGAAATTTTAAAAAAGGTGTAAACCCTGCTGAAATCCTTGAAAAATTGGACCTCGTCAAAGAGGGTGTTCCCACATGGGCTTCCATTCTCCTTTTTGGCAAACGTCCTCAATCCCTATTGATTCAGGCACAAGTACATTGTGGCCGATTTAGGACAAATATAGAAATAATTGATGACAGGCTGTTTGGAGGAACCATCATTGGACAGATAGATGAAACATTGGAGTTTCTTCGAAAGCATATAAATGTTCGATTTATTATTACCGGAAAATCACGTAGAGAGGAAATATGGGACTATCCACTGGAGGCATTGCGCGAGGCGGTAGTCAATTCCATATGCCACCGAGATTACAACGACACCCCTGATATTCAGATAAAAATCTTTGATGATTCTATTCAGATATGGAACCCCGGTCCGCTGCCTTTTGGTATTACGCTGGAAGATCTTTATCGACCGGAACATTCATCCAGACCCAGAAATAAGCTGATTGCTCAGGTATTTTATGATCTTAGCATAATAGAACGGTATGGCAGCGGTATTCAAAGAATGATAATCGCCTGTGAAAAAGCAGGACTCCCAAAACCTGAATTTCAGGAAGTTAGCGGGGGGTTCATGGTTACACTGAGGAAGGATACTTTTGAGGAAGGATATTTTGACAAATTTGGACTGAATGATCGGCAATTAAAAGCATGCCTTTATATCACTGAGAAGGGAAGGATAACAAACAGGGAATACAGGGAGATTAACGGAATAAAGCAGAGACTTGCCTCTAATGAACTTAAAGGCATGGTTGAGAAGAAAGTTCTGGAAAGATTAGGAACAACGGGCAGAGGCACGTACTATGTCCTACGCAAAAAGCACGAGCCGCAATAAACACGCACTAAACGCGCATAAACAGGCATAAAAAACGGACGAAGGCGGGAATGGTTGCTGGGAAGTGCTTGAAATGTTAGCAAATACAGGGGATGTAATGAATTTAAGAAAGGCGCATTCGTGGTGCACCCCAATTGATTTCTTTAAGGGGGAGATGCGGCATCCCCACAACCCCCCCTACTACAGAAAAACCAGAGAATTGAAATGATTCCATCAGTATTAGCTCAACATGTCAGGCAAGGTGTTGAAGATTTTCTGCGCACCACCTTCCCTGTATCCACGCCTTTTTTCAACGGTCTTATAGAAAACCTGTTTACGGAAGATGGGGGGATTTTTAAAGGCCCCTATTTGTCTATCCAGTTGCCCTTCCGTCAGGGCAAAGAAGGGTCTGACTTTTTTCCGAAAATTCCCCTTAATTTTACTCCATTTCTTCATCAGGAAAAGGCATTTGAACGCCTCTCAGGCATGAAGCCGCGCTCGACTATCGTGGCAACGGGCACCGGATCCGGGAAAACGGAGTGTTTCCTTTACCCCATACTGGAGCATTGCTACAGGCACCGGGGAGAAGAAGGAATCAAGGCGGTCATTATATATCCCATGAATGCCCTGGCCACTGATCAGGCGGGGCGAATCGCAAAGATCATCTGGAATAATGAAAACCTCAGGGGACATGTTACTGCGGGTCTTTATGTCGGCCAGAGCGAACGTGAACCGAGCACGCGCAGGGTGATGAGTCCGGACAGCATCATTACAAACAAGGACACGATGCGCCTAAAACCGCCGGATATCCTGCTCACAAACTACAAGATGCTGGACTATCTCCTTGTGAGGGCGAAGGATTTCCCGCTTTGGAAACAAAACGGGGAGACTCTGCGCTTCCTGGTCGTGGATGAATTGCATACCTTCGACGGCGCACAGGGGACTGATCTGGCCTGTCTCTTGCGCCGCCTCAAGGCAAGACTGAATACACCGCAAGGTTTTATTTGCTGTGTCGGAACCTCGGCAACCCTGGGTGGCGAAGCTGAACAGGATAGCCTTCTGGATTATGCCGGAAAGATATTCGGTGAGTCCTTTGAAGAGAGTGCAATAATCAATGAACTGCGACTCAGCGCCGGGGAATTTTTGGAGCGAAGTCTCATTTCGCGAATCGATATTGTTCCTGAGGACGAAAAGGGCAAGCTCGATCCTGAGTCATACGATGGGTACAGAGAATATGTTCGGGCACAGCACAAACTGTGGCTTGGCGCAGAGATCCCTGAAGAAGATTTTGAAAAGGATGAATGGCGTGTTGATCTATGTGAAAAGCTTCGAAGTCACCTTTTCTTTCAGAACCTCCTCAAGGTGCTTGGTGGGGGTACTCGTGGTTATGATGATATTCTTGGTGAACTGGAAAAGGTAACACCCGAATTTCAGAATGCTGAGTCCAGCTATAAAACAAATCTTCTAAACAGCATGCTTGCGCTCATATCAGAGGCACGCTTATGGAAAGACGAAAACGAAAATTCTACAGAACCTTTCTTGCATGTCCGCTTGCAATACTGGCTGAGGGAACTGCGCCGGATGGTGGGAGAGGTATCCCAAAACCCCCGCCTGCGATTTGCGGATGACCTTAACGAAGAACAATTGCAGGTCCATTTGCCTGTTGTGCATTGTCGCGAGTGCGGAAGCGTTGGGTGGACCGGGTTGAAGCGGCAGCATGATTCCGCGGTGTTGACGGATCTTCAGTCCTTTTACATCGGGTTTTTCAGCGATGATCCCAAAGTGCTCTTTCTCTTTCCGGAGGAAGGGGATATCCATAAGCTTGGATTAGACGGCGATTCATACTATTTTTGTACTTCCTGCCTGCACCTTACCTCACAGGCGAAACCTGAAAATTGCCCTGATTGTAACCACAAAGATATTATCCGTGTTTTTGCCCCAAATACACGGGTACGTCGCAAAAACAGAATGATCGCTTTGCATAATTGTCCGTTTTGCGGAGGGGTCAACAGTCTTACTCTTATAGGTTCCAGGGCGGCGAGCCTGACCAGCGTAGCGATCTCACAGCTTTTTTCATCAAGCTTCAACGACGACAAAAAGCTGCTTACCTTTTCAGATTCTGTCCAGGATGCCGCTCACAGGGCCGGATTTTTTGCCGGGCGAACCTATCGATTTAATTTTCGAAGCGCTCTTCAGAAGTTTGTGTTTGATGAGGGTAAGGGTCAAACACTGGCTGAATTACCTGGCGCATTTATTTGTTACTGGTCCGACCGTATGGATAAAAATACCTACGTCGCCACCTTTTTAGCACCCAACATGGCATGGTTCCGGGACTATAGCTATCTGGAAAAAAATGGTCGCTTGCCGGAAGGTTCCACTTTACGCACTTATGTGGATAAACGTATAGAGTGGGAAATATACAGCGAGTATGGTTTCAGCGCGCGCATCGGCCGTACGCTGGAAAAAACGGGTTCTTCCGTGGCGCATGTCGACACGAAGCTTCTTGATGAAATAACAGACCTGCTTCTTGAGATGTTGCGAAACGAGATAGGAGAGATGCGTGGTCTCGATGAAATGACCCTCCGGCGCTTTCTCGCGGGCTTCTGTGTTCATCTTAAAAACCATGGGGCTATTCTGCATCCGGTACTAAAGGGCTATATTGAGAGCTGGGGGAATACTTACAGAATCACCCAACGACACATCAAATGGATGCCGAATTTTGGTCCCAGCACTCGGGCGCCGGTGTTTCTGACAACAAAGAGCGATACACGTTTTGATCAGCTATTAAGCAGATCAGCAAACCGAAAGACATGGTATCAATCCTGGGCAGATAAGTGTTTTACTCAGATCAATCCTCTGATCAGCGCCGTTACTGACAGGTTATATGAACTTGTTCTAAAGACATTGGTGGATAAAGAGCTGTTTGAAGAAAGACAGGTCAGGAATGATCGGGTGTGGGGGATAAAACCTGAGGCCTTGAGGGTCAGTGATCAGGTGATTCAGTTTCAATGTCGCCGTTGCAGCCACAACGTTTCAGTATCTGTTTCTGAACGGGATTCATGGGACGGCGCACCCTGTCTGCGTTTTCACTGTAGCGGCATTTATGAGGAGCAGGAGGCGCGTGCCGATTATTATGGAAAGCTATACGCAACAGGTGACGTAGAACGAGTATTCGCAAGAGAACACACGGGTTTGCTAACACGTGAAGACAGGGAGGATCTGGAAACACGATTCAAATCCGGTGACGGAGAAAACCGGAATCCCTGTAATCCAAATCTTCTTTCCTGTACGCCTACCCTTGAACTTGGGATTGATATCGGTGATCTCTCGTCGCTTATACTCTGTTCAGTTCCGCCGGCACAGGCCAATTATCTGCAGCGTATCGGCCGCGCGGGCCGCCGTGACGGAAATGCTCTGAATGTTACAGTGGCTAACGCAAGACCGCACGACCTGTACTTTTTTGCGGAACCCGAAGAAATGATTGCCGGTCGTATCGATACGCCGGATGTATTTTTGAACGCGTCGGCCGTTCTGGAGAGACAATTAACCGCGTTTTGTTTTGACCGCTGGGTGGAATCAGGCATTACCGAAGCTGCCTTACCCGCCAAGATTGGGCAGGTTTTAAGCAAGCTGCAGCCTGTTGATTATCGGAGATTCCCCCACAACTTTCTCCGCTTTATTGAAAACAGTCAGACCAATTTGTTTGATAGTTTTGTAGAGATATTTTCAGAAACGCTAACCGGTGAGTCTGTTGAGCACTTAAAGGTTTTTGTTGAAGGGGATAGCGCATGGGAGGACAGCCTGCGATACAAGATCATGACAGGTCTTTACACCCTTCATTCTGAACGTGAATCCCTGCGCAAGAAGATCCGTACCCTGAACAGCAAGATACGTAAAAAAGAAAAAGACCCTGCCAGGGATCGCAAATATGAAGAGGATCTTGGTGATCTGAGGCGTGAAAAAGGCGCCCTTCAGTCTCTTGTTTCCGGGATTAATAGCCGTGACACATTGAATTTTTTCACCGACGAAGGACTCATTCCAAATTACGCGTTTCCGGAGGCAGGTGTAATGCTGCGCTCAGTTATTTATAGGAAAAAGGAGCAGGCACAGGAAGGCGGTAGAAATTACGATGTCTGGACCTACGAGTACGAAAGGCCTGCGGTAAGCGCGATCGATGAGCTGGCCCCGGACAGCCACTTTTATGCCGGTGGGCGCAAGGTTAAGGTGGATCAGGTAGATATGGAGCTGTCGGAGGTGCAAACATGGCGTTTTTGCAACGACTGCTCTCACATGGAATTGCTCGGGAAAGAGGAGGAAAACCCCGTTTGTCCCCGTTGTGGAAGCGCTCTCTGGTCAGACGAAGGACAACTGCGCAGGATGCTTCGTATGAGACAGGTATTCGCAACGACATCTGATCGGGAAAGTCGAATAGAAGATGATAATGACGACAGAATACCAAGTTTTTATAACAAGCAGATGATGCTCGATTTCGAGGAACAACACATTACGGATGCCTATAAGGTGGACAGCGAAGAGCTGCCTTTTGGTTTCGAGTTTCTGTCGAAGGCATCTTTTCGGGAGATCAACTTTGGGGAGAAAGGCGAGGCCGGTGAAAATGTGGTTATAGCCGGGGTGGAACTTCCCAGAAAGGGGTTTGTCGTTTGCCGGCAATGTGGAAAAGTGCAGGATGATAAAGGAAAAATTGGACATGCGTTCACATGCACCGCGCGTGATCAGGAGTCGGATAAAAACCTGACCGATTGTGTGTATCTTTACAGGGAGTTTTCATCTGAAGCAATACGGATGTTGCTGCCCGTCACCACTTTTGCGGGATCCGAACGTAAACTGCATTCCTTCGTCGCGGCGCTACAGCTCGGTCTCAAGAAAAAATTCGGCAACAACATATATCATCTGCAGACTACTGTTTATGAGGAACCCGTTCCCGAATCAACATATAGAAAGAAATATCTGGTTCTGTACGACACAATTCCGGGTGGTACAGGATACCTGAAACAGCTTATGAGATCGGAACAACCTTTATTGGAAGTTTTCGATCTGGCACTGGAATCGCTTCGGACCTGCACATGCAATCAGGATCCCGGGAAGGATGGATGTTATCGATGTCTTTACGCATACCGCAGCAGCTATCACATGGCAGAGACCTCGCGGGATGCTGCAATAGAATTACTGTCTGAAATCCTGAAGCATAGGGATAATCTGGTCAAAACAGAAACTCTCAGAAACGTGCATGTAAATGCCCTGTTTGATAGTGAGCTTGAGGTGCGCTTTATAGAAGCACTCCGTCGTACGCGTATGGATGATCTGCCGGTGACTCTGAGTAAGGAACTGGTAAACGGTAAACCGGGATACTTTCTCAAAATAGGAGAACGTGCATGGTATATTGAGCCGCAGGTGAATCTCGGCCATGGAGATAATGTCAGCATCGCGAGCCGTGCGGATTTTATATTTTATCCGGCACGATCGCAGGAGAGTGTCAAACCAATAGTTGTTTTTACAGACGGATTCTTTTTTCACAAGGACCGCATTGGTAAGGATATGGCCCAGCGCATGGCCATTTCCCATAGCAACCGGTATAATGTGTGGTCATTGACTTGGAAGGATGTGGAAAACAGGTATCGTGCCCTTTCCGACTATTTCAGAAACTACGCAGATCCTAAAGGAAAACCAAACGATAAAAACTTTGATAAATTCTTGAAAGGCTTTGGGATCGAGAAATTCAGGGATATTCACAGGACTGACAGCTTTGAGTGGTTGGTACGTTATCTGTCGAACCCCGATGAAAAGGCCTGGCAGCTATATGCATTTATTCATGGCTTGATAAACCTTGACCCTCAAGGCTTTTCCGATCCGGATGTATTGAAGAAATGGACGGCAAAGCTCAAGAAGACCTTGCCCGAAGAAATGTTTGAACTTTTCAAGGATGTTGAAGATCCGTGTCTATATGGTCTTTTTGAGCCTGAGGAGCAGGACAATGATGCGCCTTTGAGCCTTTTTGTTTTAGCCGACCAGGAAGATGTCCGGCAAAGTAATGCTAACGAAATGAAATTAGCGTGTTGTTTATACGACCAAGTCGAAAATAGAGACCGGAAATATTTTGAGAATGTTTGGAATGGTTATCTTCGACTCTACAATTTGTTTCAGTTTATTCCATACGCCTTCTTTGTTACACAGGAGGGTCTGAAGGGTCACGCTTACGATGGAATTAAGATCGGAGAAGCGCCCGTCGTATCGGACAAAGAGACCGCAAGTGATTCCTGGGCGGACATTTGTGCCGTAACAGGTAAGGAACTTCACACTTTGCTTGATACTTTAGCTGAGAATGGGTGGCCGATACCGGAAGTCGGATACGAATTGGTTGATAACGTTGGTGAGATTGTGGCAACCGCTGAATTAGCCTGGGAAAACAAAAAAATTGCCTTTCTTCAGGAAAATGAACTCGAATATGCAGATGCATTTGAGAAAGCCGGCTGGCAGGTCTTTTCATTGACCGCGGTCGTTGATGATCCTGAGGCATATATCGGTTTAAACAAAGCATGACAGGAGGTCCAGGATAGATGACTACTCCAAGAAACAATATTAAAGTTGCTGTTGCATCAGATTTCCTAACTGCTTTTTCCGGTATACCCAGAAAGCAGCAGGCAAAGGTTTTGGACTTTGTTAATAAGTTCCGGTCAGATCCGACCCTGCCTGGCATAAATTACGAGAAGATTCAGAAAGCAAAGGATCCGAACCTGCGCTCTGTGCGCATTGATCAGTCTTACAGGGGCATTGTTCTAAAGCCGAAAACCGGCAACGTTTATGTTCTTCTCTGGGTAGATCATCACGATAAGGCATACGAATGGGCCGAAAACAAAGTTTACAAGATCCATCCCGAAACGGGCAGCCTCCAGGTAATCGACGTTGAAGATGCAAAGACTGCACAGGAATCACATGGCGAGACTTTTAAACCGGCCGAGGGTACTTTATTCGCTGATATCCACAATCGGCATTTAATACGCCTGGGTGTGCCGGAAACATTAATTCCTCTCGTTCGTGGACTCAACACTGAGGAAGAACTTGACAAAATCGCTGAATATCTGCCCGAAGAAGCATACGAATCATTATTTTTTATTGCGTCAGGATTTTCTCTTGAGGAAGTCCTCCGAGAAATAGAAGCGGCGGAAGTAGAGAAAACAGTCGATACAAACGATTACGAGAAGGCCCTGGACAACCCCGACTCCAAACGCCGTTTCTTTATGGTGGAAGAGGATCTGGAACTGGCGGCTATCCTGAATGCCCCTCTCGAAAAATGGCGGGTCTTCCTCCATCCCTCCCAGCGGAAATTAGTAGAACGTCAGTGGAATGGTCCCGTGCGGGTGCTTGGCGGCGCCGGTACAGGCAAGACCGTGGCTGCTATGCATCGTGCCAAGTGGCTGGCGCAGAACATATTCACTGGTGAGAACGACCGTATTTTGTTTACGACATTCACCCGTAACCTTGCTGCCGATATAAAGGACAATCTGAATAAAATATGTAGCGAGAAGACTATGCGTCGAATCGACGTTGTCAATCTTGACAGGTGGGTATCCGACTTCCTGAAGCGCAATAGCTATAACTATGATATCGATTACGGACGACGTACAGCTCCCCTGTGGGATAAAGCCTTGAATATGAAACCTGCCAATCTCGATCTGCCTGATTCTTTTTACAGGGAGGAATGGGAACGGGTGATTCAGCCTCAGGGCATAACGTCAATCGCCGAATATATGAAAGCATCTCGCCTGGGTCGTGGGATTCGGCTGAACCGCAAAATCAGGGAGGCTATATGGTCAGTGTTCGAGGAATACAGAATATTGCTTAATGAACATGGTCTGAAAGAGGCAGATGATGCCATGCGGGATGCAAGGCTTTTGCTCGAAACAAAGGGAAGCATACTGCCTTATCGGGCTGTCATTGTCGATGAAGCTCAGGACATGGGAGTACAGGCATTCAAGTTGATAAGGCAAATGGTCCCTGATACCGCTAAAAACGATATCTTTATCGTTGGTGATGCGCATCAACGTATCTACCGGCATAAAGTTGTGCTTAGCCGGTGCGGCGTTAACATTCGCGGTCGAGGCAGAAAGCTACGGATTAATTACCGCACAACGGAGGAGACCCGCAAATGGGCTGTTAAGTTGATTGAGGGTATTAATTTCGATGATCTGGATGGCGGCATGGATGATCATAAAGGGTATAAGTCGCTGCTGAAAGGTATCTTTCCCGAAATCCGGCATTTTGAGTCATTCAAGGACGAAGTTGAATTTATCATACGGCGCCTTCAGCAGATTGAAGCTGAGAGAGGTTCCTTGGCTGAAGTGTGTCTGGTAGCGCGTAACAATGATCTTCTGAAGCAATATCAGAGCGCAATCGGAGAAAGTGGCATCGAAACTTACCTGATCAGACGAAGCGAGGCCGAAGACAGAAGAGCTCAAGGCCTTCGTCTGGCAACAATGCACCGTATCAAGGGGCTTGAATTTGATCGGGTTATCATAGCCGGTGTAAATGACGGGATAATACCCTATGAAGGGACAGGAAGCGACACATCAGATCCTGTTGTCCAGAGGGAATCAGATATACGCGAAAGAGCACTGCTTTATGTGTCGGCTACGCGGGCAAAAAAGGAAGTGGTTGTGACAAGTTTTGGAAAGGCGAGTAAGTTTTTGGATGATCTCAGATAGCAAATATCAACGATTCACTTCCCAATACATTTGTGATTTTGAATTGTGATGAAGACCTGCAAAAGATGCTTCAGAGAATTTGATGAAGAAGATGTCTTGGATGTCAGTCCCGCAACGGAGCTGGCGGATATTTTTCTACAAGATATCGGCATTGAGGATATCAATGACCTCTGCCCGGAATGCAGGGAAGAGTTTGGAGTCACGAATCTGCTGGGATTTGGGCAGTAAGAAAAATAATAAAAGTAGAGCCAGCGGTGGCCCTACTTTTTATTCCAAAACGGTTGATGATTGCTGGTTGTAATGTTGTATAGATGGGCTGAATCAGAAAATCACTCTTTCAGGAAGACACACATACCACGTCGCCTTAAAAAAATCACGCTGAAAAATATGCACGTTTCAACCAGTTATCATTGATCCGGACCGACCACCCAAACCCTCACTTTGTATTTGTTATCAGTAAGGATGATCTTGATAAAATATCAATAAAGCCGACCTGTTGTACACCTACTAAGCCTCAAGATCGTTTCAGTAGAATGTCAACGAGTACCGCTTGAAGTCTTCACAAATGAGATATTTGAGAAGCTCAGATATTGGCAAGATATCATGACTCCATGATTCGTTTGAGTTGATCAATGTATATAACGACTATCTGAACTTAGTTTGATAAAGAAAATTATTATTGCCGTCACCTACTAAGAGAGAGGATTGGTTTTCTGATCAGCCGTTGCTTTCGGATTGAAAGAGTGTAGCGGTCCGCATAACAGGCGCGGGAACCGCGTCCGAGTTGATGCGGTGGTTATGACATAAGACCACTGCTATCAAAGCCCACGATACGGAATACTTGAGACGCTCACTTTTACATTCTTGTACCCTTTTTCAGCCAAGAGAATTTCACATGCGGCCTTCGCCTCCTTTTGATACGCTACTGGACCGACGATGACTTCCTTAATGGGCAATAGCTTTCTTCCTTCAATGCCTTCTTCTTTTAACTTTCTTGCCTTCATCTCCATTTCGTTTTCTTTCACTTTTCTTACGTAACCTGTACTGTCCTGTTCAATGAAGAACTTAACGTACGGGACTGGGAATCCATATACGGGGTGTCGTCTGACATGGATTGGAAGGTCGTTTTCGTACATTGTTGGACTATTATCATAAACCCAGTTGTGGTTTGATATGGCGATCAATCTGATTTCTTTCTCATTTTTAAAATGTGTGTTCTTGTATTTCATGGAAGCTATATAAATCAAGCTGAAGGCCAGTAACTCCTTCTCGTTTTTTTCCAAAGTATTCCACCATCCTTCTTTACCTTCCCTAATCAATATCCATTTACTAATATCCTTTGCTGTGTACAGGCAACGATAAAGAGAGACTCCTTTTCTCATGCGGAGTTTTTTTGAGTCGAATCCTATACAGTAACTACCATAAGCCCGCCATTGTTCAAGCAGGTCATTCGCCCTGCTGAATGAGGCCATATAATAGTTGGTATCGAAAGATCGTCTATGTTGCATATTGTGCCACGCAAGCTTCACGTGCTCATTCGTAAAATCACTATCTTTGAGTATAGATCGATCATCCTGAAGCGTTCTTAGTTCTGTAGTGTCGTTCATGAAAGCGGTGTTGGACATCCATATTTCATGATTGCTTATAATGCCAGCAACCCCCTCAGCGGATGTATAATGGTAAACCGTACCGCTATATTGTTCAGAGAATGCTTTCATTAGCTCGCTCAGCAGATTCATGCGTAACTTCCTTCTCCTATAAGCCTTCAATTATGTCTCATTTATCGTCGCCCACCATGGGGTAATCCGACAGTCTTCTTGTCATAACGATTGAATTAAGCAGGCGCGTTAGCGATCTGCTGCAATGACGGGTTAGCTCTTTACAACTCTAAGTTTCCCCAGTGTTCCTTAAATATAGCAAGTTTCCATTTTTCAGCATTGCGTGGATTAAAATTAAAATCAAAATTTAAGCGTTTTTTTTCAACCGCAGAGTTTTTCACCTGCTGGGCCTTTGCCGTGGCCAGTTTCTTGTATTCCTCTATAAATTCTTCAAAGCTGCTATATTTGTCATATTTTTTTACGCCTGAGTTTTCCACAAACTGGCAAATGTTCATTATGTAGTTATCTTTCATTTCAATGCCACTAAATACAGTTATAATAAGATGTGTGGCGGTAACGATTTCATTTGCTGACAAGTGCTGTGTTGCATTGTTGCCTTTTTTTATGCAGTTAAGATCAATAGCTTTGAGTTCAATTTTTATAAACCTACCAGCTTTTTCTGCAATTAGGTCACAACCATCGCCGAAATGTTCGCTAACATCCCATCCTTCACTTAGAAGCTTATAAGAAACCAGTCCTTTTTGCATGATTTCCAAAGCTTTTTTTCTGCTCGTTTCCATTGGTTAATACTTTAATTTTTGAGAGCTATCGGTTGAGCTCACGGGCGCGCCGCTTTTGCGCGTCCCGTGGAGCGATTGGCTAGATGCTTACTAAACTTTTCCCAGAACTGTTTCTTCCCCCCTGCCTTGAATGCCTCAAGCAACGTTTCTACAAATATGCGTGAATCATTTCCAATGGAAATATCGTCTTTGATTTTTCCTACCCACGCTTTGAATATTGCATAATTTTTCGGCTTCTGAATATCGCTATTTTTGAAATATGCACAGGCGTCCATTAGTAGGATTTCTGTTAGTTCAGGATCAAACGATAACGAATCGTTTGGATCATGATCGGCGTGCTTGAAGAAGTTCTCCGGCTTATTGAGGAACTGTATCAGTTGTTTTTTCTCGGATTCAGACAGCGTTTTAAGAAAACCAGATTTCAAAAATGGATGTTCAGAACCGTCTCGGTCAGCCAAATCTCTTAATACATTATAAGCGGCTGCCGCAAGCGTATGAGTTGCCACAATGTTGTCAGAAACAAAGTACAACTCAATGGCTGCATCGATCTGCGCTCGAATTGCATCAAATTTTGTTATCTGCATCTTAGCCATGTGTAAGCATCTAACGATGCAAATCAGCCGCGAGTTTACGAGTCGGCTGATTTGCTTGGTTATATGCGCCCTTTTCTTAGTATATCTTTACATTTCTTTTCTTTTTGACTCATATAAAAAATACGTCTTATTCTGTGCCAAGTTGAAAAGTTGCCGAGAATTATCTTTGTAATTATGTCTTCTGCACATTGCGAGTGTTCTACCACCATTGGAAAATGCCGTGTTATAAGTCTATAATCTGCCAACATATGATCTTTAGGTCGTAGTGGTTCGCCATGTTCGTGAAAATGGTTATAATCGTGGGACAATTTATTTAGCATTATTTCGATTTGTGAATAAATTCGCTGAAACAAACTAAGATGAGCTGCCAAGTATACATCTACTGGCATTAAACGAGCGACGGATGCTTCGAAGAGCGTTGAGAGTTTGGGGTGTGAACTTACCAGCTTATCGGAAAACCATAGAGGGAATTCCTTTTCTTCGATATTTTCCGTTTCGGCAAGGCTATTAAGTGCTTCGTATGCTACCCTAACAGCAACAAGGTCACCAACAACCACCATTCCTGATGCAACCTCCTCACGTCGTCTCATAGTCAAAGCAACAACTAATGCCGTAGCTAATGCAAATAATCCACCTAAAACAGCACCAATGAGTGTTTGCCATTTAGAAATGAAGTCAATCAAGCTCATCCTTATCCTATGATACTGTCAGCTAACGCTCCTGATCCGTTGGTTGTGAGGCGCTCCGCGCCGAGCAATCGGCGGATGGCATCCGTAGTGTTGTAGTCGGAAGCGAAGCGACCAGCTACAACCATTGTTTATATGGTTTCTGTATAAAAACCAAACTGTTAGTAGAGCTGTATAACACGCCTGTACTTCTTCATTAAACCGTTTGCAGGCCTATGTGTTTAATGGAATAACAAAAAACCCCGCCTTTGTTTGAGAGAAACGGGGTCTTGTTGCGATTAGCTACCATCTTTAGGTCCTTCTCTTATTTAAGAAGAAAAGATTATTCATTGTTAGTTAATATATGGCACCTTCTATTCTTTTATTAAGACTTTTGTATAGTTAACAAAAAACCTTAGAATGTCAAGGATTTTCAATAACTCTGCGGCCACTAAATTTTCAAGAAATGTTGTTTACCTTTTGAAAGAGCGCGTATATTAATAAATCTTCAGGCTGATGACTTCAGAAAGAAACACGCGAACAGGAAAATTGGATAAATTCAAATTTGCATACAGGAAATCACTATCATAACTCCACAATCAATTTTCAAATTGCATAGATCTGCTATTTCTTTTGAGTTTTTGAAATGAAAAAAGGAACCACATACTTCAATTAATGGCAGTGGCAAGATATCTGTACCTTTAAAAAGTAGCAAATGATATATGACAGGAATTGAATATCTTGAAACTTTGGGCACTCAATAAACATAGAAGAATCTTGACAAATATTTCCAACTTACTGTAGATTCAACTAAATAATATATTTTAGCCGCGAGGGAAAGGACTATATGGATTTGTTGTCGGAATTGCAGGGATTGTCAGGGGAGAATCTGTGTTCGGCCACGCTTCGTCTCTTGTTGATTCGCTCCCAGGACTTACGCGAGCGCCTTATCAATTTGATATCCCGTGAAAATCGCATGGGTCCAATCATGATAGGCAGTCACTTCTCCTGTACCCTCGAAGAACCCACAGAAGACTCTGGTCGTTGGGGGCGTTTAGATCTGTTTTTGGAAATGAGCGATGCAGTAGTAGGAATTGAGAACAAGCTATACGCTAGTTTTCAAGAGGGCCAACCACACAAGTACCTTAATACGGTGTCGCAACGAGCAAAGGCATTGGCAACAATTAGGGGAAAGCACTATCAAGGGCTTGTTGCAGTCTTGGCTCCAAATAGCCGGTACACTGAAATAGAAGCGGTGATTGGTAAGGATGAAGGTCTATTGGCGCTTACCTGGGAAGAGATCCTGGATGACTTCTCCCACTCTGCCGAAAGTCTGGATTCGGAGACAAAGGTACTACTTCATGCTTTGGATTCCTATATCCGGCAACAGATATCTCTTTTTCCAGAATGGGCGCGATGGACACCACACCTTCGTCGAAGTTTCGACCGTGGAGGTACACCTCTTCAAAGGACGGTTGTAGGCAAGGTCTGGCAGTTCTTCCCCGATGCTGGGGGGCGCCTAAGTTCTGGAGCAACTTGGTGTGGGTACTATTTCACAGATCGTTCCCTGGGTGCAAAGGGATGGTACGGCTTCGTTCCCAAGGAGGAAGTTGTTCATGGCGCGAAGAATGAGGTTGAGTTCATTGTCGCGGTTTCTTTCGATGTGCAATTCCCCGAGAACGTTTTCCGAGAGATTCAGCTGAAGGCAGGGCCAGGTTTTATCGGAGCAAGTGAAATCCATAGCTGGGCTATCGAACTGGACGATTCATGGTCTCAACCGGATTCTTGGAGGCATCATCTTCAGCCGCTCTCTGATGCTTACGAACGCATTCGTAATGCTCCTATAGAGAAGAGCGGCTAACAACCGCATCAACTCGGTATGGCAATGGAGCGTAGCGGAATTGCCAGACGGTTATGCTGGGCGTTCCACAAATTACAATCAGCAAATCAATATCATAACGTCGCTGTCAAATTTCAAAGTTCATATACCTGCTATCCTTCTTTCGTTCGGATATCCAACGCTAATCAAGTTAATCTAATAATACCTGTAAAAGTTAAAGCTACCTTTTTAAAAATAAGGGATGAATCTAAGGTAAGGGGGGTGGCTTGTTGATTCAGAAATTACTTGTTGCGATTAATTGTATTTGCATCAATTGCTGGTTTGACTTTTTGGCGTTGGGCAACCAGGTTAAAAAAGTTACGGTAAGTTAAGTGGATTGGTTTGTTATCTACATTGCTTCTTATTAAATTTGAGTAAATTGTAATGTGCTTGGCAGCCACCCATTGTAACTCGTATAAACAATTGTACCAGCACTGCTCGCTTTTATCAATGTCAGTGTAGCTTACCTCACATTCGATAAAAATTGGTGCTTCACGGCTCGATGTAAAAGCCCGGATTTGATCCATTAACTGCTTGGCGTCCACCATTGTTGAAGAATCTGTTGTCTGGTTAGGAAATAAAACTGAATCTTTAAAACACACAATACTTTCAATCGGGACTTCTTTATTGACATTGCTTACAGGAGTGCTGCTCTTAGAGGTTTTCCCAAATAAAGAAACAATACGAAAGCTGGGTTTCTTTTTGTCTCCATGAAAATACCCATAAAACATTTTTACCTTAATATATTTAACAAAGGCACATGACTTACCTATATTTTTAAATACTACGGTTATTAAAAGTTCATCGCTTCCACCTATTTCACTTTGAAGGGTGTTATCGCCGAGCACTACTGATCTTATCTCAGAGACTCCAACAAAAGGTCTCTGTTGAATTTTGAAGTGGTCTTTCAAAGTGCCTGTTTGCCAGATTAAAACACCCACCTGTGCCGCAATCACTATTAAAATGCCTATTTGGACATTATCAAAGGTAATCAAGTCTTTGAGGCTTTTAAGTATTTTCTTGAGTCGGTAACAACTCATCTCTTAACCTATTAAAGTAATACCTCATTTAATTAATTTCCCCGTGAAGCATAGTCACAAAACCATTTTAAGGGAAAGATGTCAATTATTTTATATTGAACCCTCCTTATTCGATAACGTAGACAGGGTCACTCTACACTAATCAAATTAACCTAATAATACCCGTAAAAGTGAGATTATTTATTGGGCGAATACAAGAGGAATCTAAAATAGCAATAGTGGGGTGTTGACACTGGTAAGTTCTCTTTAATCGTTGATTCGGCCACTTTGTTACGTGCAGTTATCAGATACGTCGAATTTTCGTTCAACGTATCTGAATACAATATATTGTAGTTGTTTTAATTCTTATCTCTATAATTATTGCCGTGATTGAATTTCTGAATTATTCTTGATTTTTTTCTTTTCTCATATATAGTTCGTATTATAAAAAATACTTAATCTTTCTGACGTACTTCTTGTTTTAATTACCTTTAAAAGTTAAGAAGATAAATGCCATGAGATTTGTAAATGTACAGATATAAAATTGAGAAAATAACATTTAATGATGGACTAGAGTTTTCCCCAGGTCCACTTTCAGTCATTGTGGGGCCTAACAATAGCGGTAAAAGTAGAGCGCTCAAAGACATACAAGCTATCACAACAACAAGCGAATTTCCCACAATAGTTGTGAAAGATGTTTTTTATCCACTCCCCTCATCCTTTCAGGAGTTAAAAGAAGAATATAATATTACTCCATATCAAGATGAACAAGGTAAACAACGCTTACGAACATTAAAATCAAATATGGTAGGCCCTCATGATGTGGTGTTTGGAAATTCTATAGATGAAAAATATTCAGAAATGTTGCAATATAATGATCAACGGAAAAGGAGTACTTTTTCACAATGGTTTGGTAATTTTTTGATAACTTATCTTGGAACTGAAGACAGGCTCCATATAATTCGTAGATCGCCAAGTGGAGATGTCGGAAGACAAGTTGATACGTTACTTCAGGCTTTTTATAGAGAGGGAAAAGACTTAGAGAATATTTTAAGAAAAATTATCAGAGAGACATTCAAAATAGATATCAAACTCGATTATAGTGGATTGAGCAACCTGTTATTTAGAATAGGAGACAGTTTTGATGAAATCCCACTTGACCCTCGCGATGCAAGACCCCTCTTGGAGGGTTATAAATCATTTGATGATCAGGGGGATGGTATAAAAAGCTTTGTAGCTACCATTTTAGCAGTTATGGTAGGTCAAAGACCCGTTCTTTTAATTGATGAACCAGGCGCATTTCTGCACCCCCCCCAAGCAATGAGGCTTGGAGAATTGATAGCTGAACATACAAGAGAGGATCGTCAAACAATAATTGCAACACACAGTTCTGATATCCTGAGAGGAATTATTAATAAGCGCCAAGATGTAAGTATAATTAGAATTGACAGGAATAAAAATCAAAATAAAATATATCCGCTTGATGCGGATGACATGAAAAAGATAGCCAATAATCCGTTACTAAGCTCAGCTAGGGTTTTAGAAGGTTTATTTTATAAGGGTGTAGTTGCTGTAGAGGCTGATAGCGATTCGACTTTCTACCAACGAGTATCAAGAGCTGTAAGACCCTCAGATGAAATTCATTACACCCATGCGCATAATAAACAAACCGTGCATAAAATATTGGAACCATACGAAAAACTTGGGATTAATTTTGTCGCAATAATCGATTTTGATATATTAAGGGTGAAGGACGAATTCAAGACCTTGCTTAATAAGGTGCGGGTTCCGGACGATGAGATAAAAACTTTACTTGAAATTCAAGCTGACATTGTAAAAGAAGTTGAGTCTTTGGATAAAAGTGAGCAATTAAAGAATATTGCTGCAAGTCTTAAGAAATTGAAGGAAATTTGTCTAACAGAGGACAGTCAAAAAGAGCCAGAAAAGGCTATTTTGAAAATCAGGAGCGATTTAAAAAAAATTAGAGATAATGCTTCACCATGGAGCAAGTACAAGGCGAAAGGATATTCAGCCCTAACATCCGGCTTGATAATTAAATATGAAAAATTAAACACTATATGTCGTAAATATGGTTTATTCATAGTACCCGTTGGGGAACTCGAATCCTGGCTAATACCTTATGGTGTCCAAAGAACTTCAAATAAAGCCAAGTGGATCGTAGATGCATTAGAAAAACTACCTTCAATTATTCCACAGGAAAATGAAGATCTCTTTAAATTTATAATCGAAGTGCATGATTATTTAATTAATGAAGATTAAAAGATCAGGGCACATTTTTTGCTTTCGATATAGAATAATCGGCAACATTTTATGCTTCGTAAAACGATAATTTGTGTTCAAGAGAAAGACACTAAAATTCCTTTCAGAATAACATGGATGGATCTAAATACTGACAACATAACTATACTGGCAACATAACTGCTATGAAGCATCACTTCATTCATATTTTAACACCTTGATCAGTTTTCTTTTTCACAAATGTTTGTCTGGTGGTAAGCCTCAGCCAATTCTATTAACTATTAAAAATATAAAATATTCAAAATTCTTCTTTGCGGCTTTATGTTGCTGTGGTATCATGAAATTTTCGTTTTCCTGCTACGAAACTAACGGGAAATCACTGTCGGCGAAAGGCGGAGTAGTTGCATTTTGGTTGCAGCTATGGTGTAAGCTCAACAATAGCGTGGATGCGCGCGGGTTCGACTCCCGCCGCCTCCACCAAAAATAGAAAAATAGGGACAGCGCCCTTTTTTCTTGACAGGTTGATCATTATTATTGTACTAACCCTTCATGCCACGAGTAGCACGCATTGTTGCCAAAGACTATCCATACCATGTAACCCAGAGGGGTAATTACCAGCAGACTGTTTTTGAATCTGCAGGAGATTACCGACAGTACCTCGAATGGCTTAAAGAGTATTCCGAAAAATATTCACTGGATATCTGGGCGTATTGCTTGATGCCCAATCACGTACATTTTGTTTGCGTTCCACGAAATGACGATTCTCTGGCCCGAACTTTTAACACTCTCCATATGCGATATTCCCAGTATTACAATAGAAAAAGAAAAGTAACTGGCCATCTATGGCAAGGCCGATTTTTCTCATGTATTCTTGATGAACGACACCTGTTTGCTGCAATTCGGTATGTGGAAAACAATCCGGTACGTAAGGGGATAGTTCCGGAACCGGAAGACTATAAATGGTCAAGCACACAGGGTCATTGTGGCATTGTGTCAGATGAGATTCTATCGGACTCGTGTTATCTATGTGGTGAGATTAATAATTGGTTCCAGTATTTAAAGGAAAGTGGGCCACAGGAAGTCATAAAAACATTGAGGAAGAACGTAATGTCTGGAAGACCCTGCGGTGGAGAGGAATTTATAAAAAGCATTGAAAAAATAGTGGGAAAGCCTCTCAGGGTCTTACCGCGGGGGAGACCAAAAAAGCGATAAAAGGGCGCTGTCCCTATTTTACCCCGCCTACAAGGCGGGGCTTGCGGGGTGCGCTCCCGGTCGAAATGGATGCAATAACATGACCCGTGACAAATTCGACATAACCATAATCGGCGCCGGTGTGATCGGCCTTGCCATAGCGGAAGAACTCTCCACAAAACACAGAAACATATTGCTGGTTGAAAAGAACACCTCCTACGGACAGGAAACGAGCAGCCGTCACAGTGAGGTTATCCACGCGGGCATCTACTATCCTGCCGGTTTTTTGAAAGCGACGTTATGCAGAGAGGGAAACCATCTTCTCTATGAAACCTGCAGGAACCGTAACATCCCCCACAAGATGCTGGGGAAACTCATCGTAGCTACAAATAATCCCCCCTGCCCCCCCTTTAAGAAAGGGGGGATTATTGTGTCCCCCACATTAACTAAAAAGGATGATTTTATCACACCCCCCTTTAAAAAAGGGGGGGATTTTGTGTCTCCCACCTTAACTAAAGAGGATAATTTTACCTCACCCCCCTTTTCTAAAGAGGACAATCTTATCTCACCCCCCTTTTCTAAAGGGGGGCAGGGGGGATTTTCAGAAGAAATCAATGAATTATGGAAAATAAAAGAACGGGCGGAACAGAACGGCGTTGACAATCTTTCATTTCTCTCCCAAAATCAAATCCACAAACTTGAGCCGGAAGTCAGGGCAACAACCGCCCTCTTCTCCCCTTCTACGGGTATCATTGACTCTCACTCTCTGATGCGGTCTTTTTATATAAATGCCGAGTCAAACGATGTCACCATTGCTTTCCGTTCAGAAGTAACGGCGATTCACGTTGACAACAACAGCTATGATTTGGAAATCAACAACGGCGAGTACAGGTTCCAGACAAGGATACTGATCAACAGTGCGGGCCTCCATTCAGACAGGATCGCCAAACTTGCCGGAATCGACATCGACAAAGAAGGGTATCGTTTGAAATACTGTAAGGGAAATTACTTCTCGGCATCCCCTGCCCCGAAATTGAAACACCTGGTCTACCCTGCCCCCACAGATAATTACGAAGGCCTCGGAATTCACGCCACCCTCGATCTCAATAGTCGGGTCAAATTCGGCCCTGATACCGAGTATGTAGACAATCTGGAATATACCGTTGATGAAGACAAAAAAGTGCCGTTTTATCAGTCTATCAGAAGGTATTTACCGGGAATAAAAATGGAATCACTCAATCCTGAAATGAGTGGGATTCGACCAAAACTCCAGGGACCGGGCGAACCATACAGGGACTTTGTAATCAAGGAAGAACGTGATCTGGGATATTCCGGCCTGATTAACCTGATCGGGATAGAATCCCCCGGCCTCACATCTTGCATTCCGATAGCACGGCACGTCTCTTCGCTGGTGGAGGCATGCTTATAGTTATAAAGGGCGGAAGGGTCAATGTCTATTTGGGGGAATAGATTTCATTTGACAACGCCACCCACCTTTGGTATTCAATAAATATCATACAACAAGGGGGCATAAATAATGAATACTCAAAAGGTTGCCATTACAGTTCCGGCCGATCTGATAGCAATGATTGACACTATCACCAAACAACACGGAATATCGAGAAGCAAGTTTATTTCTATGGTACTCAGGGAAAAGTTATTAGATGAAAGAAATCGACATTTAAAAAGTGTATATGATCGAGTTTTTTCAGATAATGCAATAAGGAAGGAACAAATCGAGACAGCCACGTGGTTTGAAGGGTCAGGCAGCAAAGAGGGACAGGAATGGTAATACGAAACGGTTCTATTTACTGGGTTGATTTTTCGCCGGGAAAGGGTTCGGAACCGACGGGCAGACGGCCGGGTCTTGTCATTCAAAATGATGTTTTAAATGATAGTAAGCTCAATACAGTTATTATGCTTGCGATTACCTCAACGCTTAAATTCGGGGAGCTGCAGGGAAACGTCGTTTTGCAAAAAGATGAGGCAAATATGCCTAAAAGGTGTGTGGTGAATGTCACCCAGATAAAGGCGGTAGATAAAAAAAGTTTAAGGGAAAAAATCGGGACTCTTTCAGACAAAAGGATGGCCGAAGTGTACCAAGGCATAAAACTTGTCATGAATATCCCCTGATCAAATAACCTGACCCAAATCCTTGAGAACGGGTACCACGGACAAACAACAAAAACGGGTGCCATGGACAAACAATAACAAAAAGGGTGCCATGGACAAACCATGTGCCGGACATTGATCCGGTATCGTTTGTCCGTGCATGCCACCCATAACAAAAATATTTAAGGGAACAGCCGTGTCAATATCGCGGATTATCAACACCTTGCGAAACCGCTTCCCCCGCTAATCCCCTGCCCTGATGGATTTCGACGCCTTTCTTATATATTCAATGAAAAAAGCGAGGAAGATAAAGAAGAAAAGTCCGACTACAGTTGCAAGTAAAACAACCTGTTTCTTTTTAGATTTGACAGGACTTGATGAGACTTCCGGATTCTGAACGACCTTGACATTGCTAATATTTTCTTTTTCAGAAGTTAACACGCTTATTTGTGTTTTAATGTCATCAATTTTAGCTTGCAATCCTTCTGTTTTTTGTAATTTTAACTTTTCTATTTCTGTTCTAATGTTATTAATCTTAGTTCTTAAACCTTCTATTCTTTGTAATCTAAGCTTTTCTATTTCAGCCATAATATTATCAATTTTAGTTTTTAATTCTTCTGTCCTCTGTAATTTGATCTCTTCTATCTCTGTTGTTATAAGGTCAATATCCCCATTCAATTCTTCAATTTTTGCCTCTTTGACCTGCACATTTGTTCTTAAGTCATAAATTTGACTACTCAACGGGATTGAATATTTTGCATTATCTTTAACTTCTTTCATCTGTAACGTCAGTTCTTCTATTCTTTGCCTTATAATTTTAAGCATTGCCTGTTGAAATTTTATCTGATTTCTTTTACTTTTTATATTGTTCATCTTATGCGTAATTTGCTTATCAGTATCCCTTTCCCATTGTGCTTTAACTTTGCTGATTTCACCTTGTTTAACAAGAATCTGTTTATCAATATTTTTTCCTTCCTGTGTTTCAATCTTGCTGATTTCATTTTGTTTAACAAGAATTTGTTTATCAATATTTCTTTTTTCTTGCGTTTCAATTTTACTTATTTCATCTCTTTTTACACTAATCTTACTGTCAAAATCATTCTTTCTTTTTTGAACAACTTTTTCACCTTCATCAGATATGCGAGCAATCAATTGCCTGGAAGCCTTCAATCCGAGATCTATGTCTTTCTCGTTCCACTCTGAACTGACCTTTATTAAATTAGAATATTTACCAACATTAGTTTTAAAAACTGTTTTCGGGTCATAGACTCCTTCGTTTATCTTTCCGCTTATATTTGCCACAGAGTCAATGTATACAAAGCCTCCATCATCTTTAGCGCCGGCGATGCCCGGCTCAATGACTGTGGTAATCTCATAAATCCTCGGCGTTTGAAGGCTTATTATCCCTGCAACAATGGCACAGATCACTGTGCCCGCTATGATCAGCCATTTCCACTTCCAGATAACCCGGAGATAGTCGATAAGGTTTATTTCATCTTCCTGGTACGGATAATTTTCCGGATATTGTTTTTGGCGGGATTCTTCCTGATTCATCTCCCCTTCCCTTTCTATATGTTTTTCAAGTCAGAGCCAAAAACACATAACATGCGACCCGAAAACTATCAAGGTGTTTTTTTTGAACTTTAGCTGATTTTTGCTTGACTTTCCAATAATATTTCATTAAATTTGCCCTTGTGTTCACGGAATGAACAGAGGTGTTTACTTGGGGACATATACTTCCACCGGCCCTAAAATGCCTAAAATAGACATTGACCCTTCAAATACAGTAGGACAGGCGTCCCGCCTGTCCATAACGGTGAATCGCTTAGACAGCCGAGACGGCTGTCCTACGGGACGGGGAGGACAGTCTTTATTTTGAGAGCTTTGCATAATACCAATATTGTCATTGCGAGCGACACGCGGCGCAAGCGCCTGCGCTGCGCGAGCGAAGCAATCTCGCAACATATTGACAATTCATAAGATTGCCGCGTCGCTAAAGCTCCTCGCAATGACCAGAATTACAGTTTTGCAAAGCTCTC
>JAUSPI010000079.1 GCA_030655775.1 Syntrophales bacterium | reverse complement strand
CGCCATGGCAGTTGGCTAGAGAGAAGGTGCCGGATCTGGACAAGCGCTTGCTTATGATTCCACCTATTGACCTTGATGTCGTGATCAGATTAGATCAGTCTTTTTCTGGCAAGGGGGGTAATGATGTGTTGACCGTTCCCTCATTTATAAAAACGGAAGTTTTATTGGGTGAAATAGCAGCTATGTTACGGTTACCCCTACTAGAACGTGAAGATTTGCATCAAGACTCATCATCACATGTTCTGCATGCAGCTCATCCGGCCCGGTTACTAATACACCGTCAAGATCTTCTTCCCTCAACATTTTTTCCGAGTTCGCGTACCACCTACATCCGTATAGCTTTACAATTTTTTTACCTTGCCGTTCATCTCGGCGTGAAACTGCAACTACCTCCACTGGTTCCCACATAGTACGCAAACGCATTATAGCAGGGAGGTATTTAGATTGAGCTATACCGCCTGCACCGATAATAGCCAACCGTACTTTTTTTCGACAAGCCCGCTTTTTATCAAAACTCACACCGTAAATGTCGGAACAATCAAATATCTCCTTCGTTGATGTATGTGTAGGTTTATCCTTAAGCATGTCTTACCTCCTGTTCTTTTAACTACATATTCCAATGATTGTACATGGTGCGCTATCAGTCTTTTCTACAAGTAGTGGAGCAACAATGACCTTCTTTAATCCGGAAAGGTCGTAATCAAGGTTCATATCCTCTATCACCAAAAATCTCCTATCTTTACCACAGAGGAGTTCATGATGGGACCGCATAGTTTCACTTTTCTTAGAAATACAAGCTAATGAGGGTAGATCCATTCCTATGGCTCTTAAATTCTTGAATGTTTCACGCAGGTAACGTGCACCAGCAATCGAGAATCCTGGACTTTTTTGCCAATACCGGTTGGGATTTGTATCACGATACCTGGAGTAATAAGTACGAACCAAGAATAAATCACAACCTCCAATTGCATCACCGTGTGGTGCGAGGATTTCAGGCTCTATTAGCTGAGTATCTGATAGTACAAGATCGAGGCAATGCGGTCTTTCAAAAACAAACTCACTTACACAAAAATCAGTTATTCGCAGACCATGAGGGTCAACAAGTCAGCCCGCATCTTGACCACTGCCGGTTCGGCAAAATTCCAGGCCATCCGCCTCGGGTCAGGATCCCATCTATCCCATTCGGTGGTTGATGCTTTGGGTGATTGGCCTTTCTTGCCGATCAGCAATTCCGGATGCTCTTTTTTCATCTTACATATCCATTCCTTGAACTACAAATCGTGAAGATCATTTATACGCAGACCGGCAAAGAATTTGACACCAATCTTATGCGCTCGCTCGCAGAGCACCCGCATGGGGTCTAAACCATCCTCAATAAATTTGCGCGCATTATTTGTAATATCAAAGGGTTTAATATCTGCCTGATAACCGGAATCCTCTTTATCTGCATACGGACCGGTATAAAACTCACCGACTTTAGTGTCATGCAAAAAAACATTCCCCGAAAACATCTGATAGACAAAGGTATCAATTATGCCGGCAAGCGGGTCAATATGACTAATCAACTGTTCATAGGTCATGGGAAATGGATGTAAGAATACATGTGGACTCCCGTCGTTATTATAAACGATCCGCCAAATGCACTTCCCTATATGTTTTTTCTGATTGCCTTTAGATTTCATTTCTTATTCGGTTATCATAAAGTCATAGTTTGTTTATCGGGCGTAAGTTCAACGGTGTAACTTGAGCCACCAACATTTATCCGATAGGTTCCAAAAAATCCACGGAATTGAAGTTGCCCTTGTGCGTCTATCTCCCCAGAACCTTTGGTCATCCATTCTTTGGTAACGAGATCCTGATAAATTTCAGCCGCCGGAGTTGGTGACCAATCCTTACGCCAGAGATGAGCCTCCGGGCGCCAGCCGTAATGCTTCTGAAGTTCCTTGCCACGTGGCCACATTTCAGGCTCCCAATAACCGAAACGGGTTATGCCTATCACCGCTGGATGTGCAAAACAGAGGCGATAGAAGCGGTAAAGATCTTCTGCGTACCGCTTTTCATCGGTTGCCTGTACGCCAAATTCCGTAATCCAGATGGGAAGATTAAAAACCGACAGTGCTTCGAGTTTTTCCCACATTTCTTCGTTAGGTGGAACTGTTTCCCCAAAAAAATGACCCTGGATGCCAATCCCTCCCACTTCTACCCCGGCCTCTATCAAAGAACGGATCATCTCAATGTATTGCGGGGTCTTGTTACCTGCGAGAATACTGTTTTCATTAAGATAAAAGTTTGCATTAGAATCAACAGCTTTAGCCCATCGGAAATAAGGTTCCAGCGTCTTGAAGCCCAAGATTTTGCTATAATAGTCTCCGGGCTCGAGGCTCTCTTTCCCCAGGACTTCATTCATCAAGACGTAATTGGGCATTTTGCCTTCAAAAATAGCCAGAACACGATTCAGTCGGAGTTTCATGGCCTTTTCAAGCTCTTCATTATTCAGGTTTCTGACCCAGGGCTGAATAAAATTTAAATGCGCGTCTGCCGGATCGCTATCGTCCAAACCGTCCCATCCATAAAATATGAGGTGGCCTAATGTCCTCTTTTGGTGACTATGACACCAGCTACATATCGAAAGATAAGGGGCCTCATTATACTTGCCCTGTTCTGGTTCCATAGCATGCCACCCGATAATTACCTCAAGGGAATTGAAGTATTTATCTGCCTTATCAAGATATTGCTGACGGTTGCGGTCATTCTCCGGCAACATAAAGTAAGAACGATATAAGCAAGTTCCTAATTCAAACTTCAGACGAGTCATACTATAAGTAACTTTTGTATTAGTAGGTGCATTGGTAAACTTGATTGAAAAGTTTCCTTTTCTGTTCTCCTCTATGAGCAAGTTTAGATCGGTGTTATTAATCATATATTTAGTCTCCTTATCCAATCTTTATACCATATTCCACTTGCCTTTACAGTTCTTTCTAATGTTTTGAAATCTACATAAACAAGACCGAATCGATGGTTAAAACCAATTTCCCATTCCAGATTATCCATCAATGACCAGACAAAATAACCCTTAAGTTGAATGCCATCTGAAATTGCTTCTTCCGCCTCTTTGACATGCGCTTTCAGGAAGTTTATTCTCGTAATATCATTTATTGACCCATCCGGCTCTATTTCGTCAGCCAGCGCTACTCCGTTTTCTGTAATAAAAACAATCGGATTGTTGTAATCTTTTTTTATTCTTCTCAAAACAATACCAAGTCCATCAGGATATATCTCCCAGTCCATAGTGCTGAAAGGAGCGCCCAGTTCCTGAGGGGGCACTGTTTTAATCTTTAACTCTCCATTGTGCCGCTCTCCTTTTACAACAAATCTGTGATAATAGTTCAGCCCTAAAAAATCCTGAGGTATGGATATTATCTCCATATCCCCCGGCTCAATATCAGGATTGTTTTCTTTTTGGTATTTCCACACATCTTTCGGGTATTTGCCGTAATATATTGCATCAAGAAACCAGCGGTTTATGATGCCGTCCTGGAGTCTGGCCGCGATAAGATTATCTTCAGGAATATCCGGATGTGCTTCTTTAGTATGTCCTCCGTATGGTTGAATAGGATATAGATTTAAGACAATCCCCACCTTAGCTTCTTCGGAGCTGTTCGTTTTAATTGCTCTTATGGCTTTACCGTGACTTACCAAAAGATTGTGTATGGCTTGGGCTCCTGACTTTGGGTCACCTAGCCCGGGTGGTTCAGAAGTCCCTGAATAACCAAGTCCGGCAATGCAGATCGGTTCATTGTGAGTCATCCAGTATTTAACCTTATCCCCCAGATGTCTGGCCATTATTCCCGCATATTCAGCAAAGCGATTAACAGTATCCCGGCTAACCCATCCTCCTTCCTGTTCAAGGGTCAAGGGCATGTCATAATGGTGCAGGGTAACAAAAGGCTGAATGCCCGCGGCAAGGAGTCCGTCAACGAGATTTTTATAAAAATCTAACCCCTTCTGATTTATTTCCCCTTTGCCATCCGGAGTAACTCTCGACCATGCAATAGAAAAACGATAGGCTTTTATTCCCATCTCTTTCATCAGGTTAATATCCTCTTCCCATAAATGGTAATGATTGCAGGCAGTATCACCTGTATGATTGTTTTTTATCTTTCCGGTATGAGCCCAGTGATCCCAGTTAGATTCACCTTTGCCGTCCGCATTCCAGCCACCTTCAATCTGATAGGCGGAGGTGGCCGTTCCCCAGAGAAAATCAGCGGGAAACTTTGTTTTGTTGAGTAGACATATATCATTACCTCCCTTGAATGAAATAAAAAAAACTAATAGGTTCCCAATTTAAGACCTTTATTAACAAAAAAACGATAAGTTTCATATTCACACTGGTCAGGAATAGAATGATCTGAATGGAGTATATAACCACTACCTTTCATTACAAGTGGTATTTTTTTATTAAGCTCTTCAGCGATTGCATCCAGATTATTAGCCACAAGATTGAGGGCATCCATGCCTCCACATAAAGCGATTTTACCTCCAAATTCTTTTTTTAGTTTTAATAAATCCATACCTGCTTTGACTTCAATTACTTGCAGACAGTCTATTCCTGCCTCAATTAGTCTTGAAACAAGCGGTGCAACATAACCGCACGAATGGAAAATGACTGGCAAACTTAATGAATGAACAAAATCAAAGATTTTTTTATGCCCAGGCTGAATAATTTCCTGATACATACCAGGTGACATAAAAGAATGTTCCTTAAATCCTAAGTCGTCATAGAACCATATACCATCAGGTCTGCCCGCTTCAGCAAAAAGAATTTCCATAAGAGAGATAATGAGATCTGAGTAAGTATTTACCATATCTTTGACCCATTCAGGATCAAGAGCCATACCCATAAGCATATATTCATGACCACATAGAGGATGCATAAGTTCAAAAACATTATTCCCTGCCCAACAGAAAAAACGTTTTTTTGTGTGAGCATTCTCTTTATCATTTTTGAATTTCTTAAAATTTATTCGTTGGTTTGATGGTGTAAGCATGGGTTTAATCTTTTCATCCCATGTATTTCTTTCTTTTACCATAAAGTAAACATGCTCTGGAGTTGCCTCATGAAGCTTGTGTCTCCGAAGTAAAGCACCATTCCCATCTCTTTGCAAAATCGTTTCCTCTGTTTCTTCAACTGTCTCGGTTTTAAAATTGATATCAGCTATCATGTTGAAACAATCGCACAGGCGGATATCAAGTCCAAAGTGGTCTGAGATATCCTCATTTTTTTCAATATGCCCTTTTCCCGTCCATTTTCTTTGAGTATCTCCCCAGAAATCTTCAAAAAGACCTATTCTATCAACAGGTTTTCTCTTTAATATATTTGATATCCTTTCAATACTGGTCATTTCTACCATAGAATTCTCGCTATATTTTCGCCCATTACCAATTTCTCCTGCTCTTTTGTAAAACTGCATGCTTCAACTTCCCTTAATGCCATAAACATATCACAATAGGGCTCGTCAGAACCCCATATCACTCTATCAGCTCCTACCTCTGTTACGGCTTTCTTAAGCGCTCCATATCGACCACTCGGATAGAGTGAGGGGCCTGCACAATGTTCAAGAACTATATTGGGAACATTTTTAGCTACAATAATCGCCTCAGGCCATTCCCAACATCCCATATGACACATTATTACTGTAACCTTAGGAAACTTACTAGCGAGGTCTCCCACCAACGATGGTAAAGCAGCTCTACCCATTCCGGAGTGCATCTTTATTGGAATATTCAAAGCTCCTGCCATCTCCATAAAAGGATGCATTATAGTAGAGTTAGCGGCAAAAGAGTCAACGATAGGGTGAAACTCTCCTAATCCTTTAAAGCCTAAATCTTTTATCATTTTCTCTGCATCTTTAAGCGAATGCTTAAAATAGGGGTTAACTCGACCAAATCCTATTAGTCTATCAGGGTATTTACTAATAGCGCTAGCCATTGCTTCATTTGCTTGCAACTGGGAAATCGATGGGTCAGCATTCCATTCCGCTGCGGGAAATACCACTGCTTTATCTATTTTTGCCTTATCCAAAATTTCGATTAGCTCATCAATACTTAACCGAATATCTGGATAACCAGGCTCACCCATTTCCCCTATAAATGGACCTACTACAACGTGACTATCAATTTTCATTTCTTGCCTCCATTAAATTTTTTCTTTTGTTTCTGTATTAATTCTATCATTTTCTATCACAACATTCCATGGCATGTGCTGGCTGGGCACATAGGTAACACTTTTTGTTTAAGATTCTCATTGTGATTCTCAATATATCTCATGGGTGTTAAATAATCAAGCGCTTGATGAGGGCGATTAAAATTGTACTCAATCAGCCAATTTGTTACAGCTG
>JAUSPI010000078.1 GCA_030655775.1 Syntrophales bacterium | reverse complement strand
CAAAACAGGAGGGAAAAACTTTTATGAAATAAATAATTTTTAAAAGCCTATTTATAGGTTAAGGTACCCGTACGCCTTGAAAAAAGTACGTTCTTTGAAGACGCACTTCCTGCCCCCTGTTCAAAAAAAGATATTTTCTTAATATAGAGAGAGGCCACAGATGACGCCGGGCTTGTCCAACAACCGGATAAGATCGTGGTTCGCTTCACTCACACAATCTATCCTTATTCGTTCTGCCTTTTTTAGATAAACGCTTCTATCCCTTTTCTTTCGATTATATCTAATAATTTTTTTGATGCACCTGTAGGTTTTTTGTTACCTTGCTCCCATTTTTGTACAGTTGAAGGGCTAATATTAAAAATACTTGCTAAAGCTGCTTGGCTTAGGCTGAATTTACTTCGAATAGAAACAATTTTTTCAGGAGAATATTCCTGTACCTCTGGAATGCAAAGTTTCTCAATGTTTTTCATAGTTATTGCATCTACCAACCCACTTTTATATAAATCTTTAACAGTGTTCGTAACTGATTTGGCAATTGATTTTCTCATGACTTCACCTCAATAATGTCTCCATTGTTTATTGCTATTAACACTTCCTTAGTTGAAAGATTAAGTAAAATCTTGGATAACTCTTTAAAAAGATTTAACTCTTTTTTGGACAGGTTTGATTTTTGGTTTTTGGCAAATCCATGAATAAAAACAGCTCTATTCTCTTTCTTATAACAAATAATCGTTCTGCCACTACCACTTTTACCTTGCCCTTTAAATTTAATTCTTTTTTTATAAATGTGCCCACCAAGGCTCGCTTCAAAATTACCAGCCTGGACTTCTGCCAAAGCCAAAGACAAGTCATCTTGTGAAATTTTTTGTTTTGATGCCCATTTTGAGAAATGCTTTGTCATTAACTTTTTCATTTTCCAAGTATAGCACGCAGTGATACATTGTCAATAGGAAAAACGATTTAAAAACCAATATGGAGAGTTGGAATATTGAAATATGTCTATAGCAGAACGAGGCCGATCAGCGGGCGGCGGCTTTTTGCCGCTCCGCTGCACTGGCTTGTGTACGCCCGGCATGGGCGTGAACTCATGGGGTTCAAGTCCCCTGTAAGTGTTCCTATGTTAGGTTTTATGACTTAGCATGAATTACAAGCCGAAGGCAAGGGCGTTACCGTGAGGTAGGGTCTGAAGGAAGCCGAAGTGCAAACTTGTGAGCTGACGGACAGAAACGTCATATAAGGCCGAGTCCCCGGGTAAGGCAGCACAACGTGTCAACGCCCAAGGAACAGGGGATACGGTAAATGGCGCGGTTGCGCAAGGGAAGTTCACGTTCTTATCCGGGGAGACCTGTTTTCCATGCGACATAATGTAGTTTCCAGTGAAATTACCGGCAGGGGCTACCGGTCCCCAAATGTCCCGGCACAGATAATGGGAAGCTCTGCCCTGTCTGTGAGATACGAAACAAAGATGAGCAGACAGGAAATGAGTTATGCAGCGTCATGCGAAGTAATTCGTATGCTGTGAAGGCAGGAGTCAGCAGAGGCCATATTAGCCTAATGCCTGGGGTAATGCCCGGGACATGGTGAAGGGCCGAACCTTTGAGAGCAGGGAGGAGCCAGTCATACTCGAAAAGGCGATGAACCCGTCAGGGGGAGCTATTATTATCGGCGTATTGATCGTAGCCAGCCTTGGGATGCAATCAGGATTCTGATCGTGTTCTAAAACTCTCGGGGAACCGCCCAGTGCGGACCCGCTTGCTTGGGTGGTGTGGGGGCTGGGGGAGAAAAACCCCCGGCTACCCGATTAGCTATTAATTTCATTTAGTTAGTGTCAATCTTTTTTGTTATGTATTAAATTGATAGTAGCATTAATTTTGTCTCTGTAATTACTCGGATTCATCATTCGTTTTATTATTGGCCAAGCTTTTCGAGTTGCTTCGGATTTACACATGTCGTAGCGGTAACTACCAACTTCGAAGGTTTTTATTTTTTTCTGTGCCTTTGTTCCATGGTAAATCCCGCCTGCAGTAAAGCTAGACAAAAGATATGCCACCTCCTTTGGTTCGATGTCAGCCTCTTCCATTTCTTCTGGGGTTATTCCATGAAATTTTAAGGCAGTAGGAATTTGTCCTAAAGTTTGCTCAATATTCACAACATGGGATAAGCTCGCCAATTCTGCTGCATTCATTCTCCTACGACCTATGTGAATCGACCATCCAAAAGAACCAATCGAAATTATTAATGCTGTCAGACTAATTGCCAGACTAATTATTAATTCTGATGACATAATATGTTTCCTCCTTGATGGCTAACGTGGAAGTGAGAGGCCGGGCGCTGTTATCCGAAAAAGGTGTTTAAAGGCACTACAGTTGACTTTGAAAATTCTTTTTAAAAAGCCGCGGTATAAGCCCGGTCCCTCTCCACTGACTTGTTCTGTAATTCAGTGATTGTTAATATGACTATTGAATTTCTTTGCCAATTCTAAAATAGAGATCTGAATTCCGGCTATTTTCTGGATAACCCATGCTTGGAATATTTCATCTTTTCGGTCTTTATCTTCAGGGCGAAGCTTGATGTATTCCTGATAATGCGCATGAAATTCATAGATTAATTCTTCCGTCTTTTCCTCGACTCTTTTTTCGCCTTCTTTAATTTTATCTATGGCTGACATATACGGTTTTCCTTATCGTATGTGGGAAATCGTTATGGTACAGAACGGGCTCTTCAGCCGCAGCGATTAGCTGTCGGCTGAAAGAGTAATGTTAGACTTTTTTGTCTTTTCCTATTTTAACACTATAATAACTGATCAAGGTGACCAATTTTTACTGACCTCTATGTCTTCCCTGAACTTTGAAATTCGACGACAAAGTTGCGATATTAATCTCATGGCGGGTAGTAGCCGCACTTATACACGATATAGCCCCGGAATCTCACAGAACCTTCGCTGCCATCGGTAACATACGCCTTTTGCACGCCTTCGGTATTCACCATGACCACAAACCTGGTAGTATTTGGTTTCGCCGAAACCATTACCTCCCCGCTATGATTAAGTCCAGTTTGATTGATTGTGAATTCGGTGAGTTTTCCATTTTCAATAGTAAATGGAGCCCCGTCAATAGTCAGAGTACTTCCCCTTGGCACTTGCTTCAAATCAACTGAAAAATCAAAATTGATCTTAGCGATTTCCTGATCACGTTGGTATTGGTAGTCTTTCACATCAACTGAAATTTCTTGAGCATAACCGTTTCTTGAGTCATCTGTAATATAATGAACGGATGGGTCCCACGTTCCGTGTTCAGGATCTCTTAATTGTATCTGATCAGATATATTTTTTCCTACATCTTCGACTGTATCTTGTGTGTCCCGTGCGGTTGTATCAATTTTGAGAGCCAATTCATTTTTATCATTTCTTGCCCCTCTTTGTGTAGCATAATAAAGAAGATATGATCCGAAAGCGATGATCATGAGCGCTAAAATAACTAAAAATGTATTCATTTTCATGTTCTTCTTTTACTTGCTAACGGTGTTGAGTTTCTTGTTAGACGATTCGACAATTTTCTGTATGAATTGCGCAACACTATCTTTGAACTCTGCAAACGATTTTTTACTGATATCCCAAGATTCGTCAGAATGAGCAAACACTCCATCTTTCATGCTTAACCCATAATGAACTTTACGCCTTGCTCCTTTTTCTTCGATTTCAACGATTTTGTCTTCGTGCTTCTCTCCGTGGAACTTTTGATCAATATGTTCGAATGCTTCTCGGCCTTTGGAGTAATGCCTAAACCATTTATCGTTAAGAATTTCTAAATCCGCTTTTAGATGCGAGTAGACCGGATCAGACATTATCTTGTTTAGGTATCTGTATAAATTTCTCAATGCTACGAAATAGAAGTGAATGTCTATTAGTATAATCTCATATGGTAACGATGGATTATCTACTGATTTCATAACTGGTCTCCAGATTCGTTCCATCTGCATTTCCGCTGCGAGCAAAGATTGTTTTGCTAGTGAGAAGCAGTGCGATGTCGCAGGTTTCTCGGCTGAGAATGATACTCTTTGTGTGTCTTTATCCATTTAAGTCGTCTAACGTGAGCATCACCAGAGACAAAAGCCGCAGGCTTTTGGAATCTGGTGCATGCTCTTGTTGGGTGTTTCTATCTTGATGATAACAGCATTTGAATAAAGGCGAACAGGCGGTAGAACAAATAATCAATTATGCTATTATCAGAAATTACAATTTGTGTTACCTCACTATGGCGAATATGAAATGTGTTTCCTATATCAGTCAACTTGCGAGCTTCTTCTTCCAACAATATTCGAGTATCAGGATCGGTGGATACCTTATCTAAAAGAGTTGATATAGATTGTTTCTTATTGTTGATTCCCACAATAAACTGACCAAAATATCCTGATTATATTGAACAAGATGCCGGATTTTCAGATTAAGTAGACAGGGGACTGAGGTTTATCAATCAGTCCCCTGTCTTTGTTCTATCTACGAGTTAAAAGATGATTC
>JAUSPI010000077.1 GCA_030655775.1 Syntrophales bacterium | reverse complement strand
GGATGTGGTTGTAGGGGCACGTTTTCATCTTGCTGAGAAAACGAGTGCCAACATTTTATTTTTTCACGGTAATGGTGAGATTGCAAGGGATTATGATGACTTAGGAATATTATACAGGTCGGCTGGCATCAACTTCCTCCCCGTTGATTACAGGGGATACGGGCGATCCACCGGTTCACCCACGATCACTGCCATGATGCGGGACTCACATCTGGTCTTTGGTTATGCATACAACTGGCTCAAGGAAAATGGTTATACCGGTCCATTTATTGTGATGGGGAGATCGCTGGGAAGTGCATCCGCATTGGAGCTGATGGCAAACTATAAAGATAAAATAGACGGGGCTATAATTGAAAGCGGATTCGCCTATTCCCAAACCCTGCTCAGTCTCCTGGGTATCAACATGAAGAACCTTGGAATCGGGGAGGAAGACGGGTTTCGCAACATCGACAAAATCCGCACCTTTGACAAACCCACACTGATTATCCATGCAGAGAAGGACCATGTCCTTCCCTTTGCAGACGGTCAGGCCCTCTATAACGCCTCCCCCGCCAAGGATAAAAAGCTCCTCGAAATTTTAGGGGCCAATCACAACGACATCTTTTTACGCGGAATGGAGGACTATATGCGGGCAGTGAAGGAATTAGCAGAAAAAATAAAGGAATAGAAAATTGGAATGTGATACCAAATTGCATTTATTTTTACCCCTATGGACAGGCGAGGACGCCTATCCTACCCCCGTGGCAGGATTTAAAGAAAAATCATGCAATCTCGGCATACTTTTTCACTCCCAGCTCCGCTGATCAACAATGAGCTTATCGCCTTCGGATAATGTGGCCGGCTTGATTAATTCAATTTTATCGATTTTGACCGTGCATATTTCTTTAAAAAAGTTTTCAAAACTGTTCTGTAATTCGTCCCTGTCAGCAACTTCTCCCTTCGCTTCCAGCCTGACTGTCAAAATATCCTTATGAAGCGCCCTGCTGATTACAACCTGAAATCTTACATTATCAAACCGTTCGCTAATCTTTTTTAACTGGCTCGGGGCAATAAAAAGACCCCTCACCTTTACAGCATCACCAACCCGCCCTGCAATACCACTCAGTCGATAAGACGTCCTTCCACAGGGACAGGCTTCACTGATAATACTTGAGAGATCGCCGGTCCCAAACCTGAAAAGAAAAAAGATGTTATTGAGTCGGGTTACCACAACTTCACCCAGTTCTCCATGCCCGACCTGTTTCCCGGTTGCAGGATCAACGATTTCAACGATTACTTCCTCACAAATATGCCAGCCGTTTTTTTCACGGCACTCGTAGGCTACATCGCCTACCTCGGTGGCTCCGTACATCTGATATGTATCTATTCCATATTCTTTTTCAAATTTTTCTCTGAGAGATGGCTCGAGCGGCTCTGCCGCAAAGCTTGCACGCCTCAATTTGAAATCATTTTTAAAGTCATAACCCATCTCCTCGGCTTTTTTAATTATAGCCATCAGAAAACTGGGGGTGCCGGTATAACCTGTTACATCCAGATCACGAATCAACTGTACCTGTATCTCGGTACCTGAAGTCCCCGAAGGAACTACGGTGGCACCAACATTCCTCAGCCCACCGTGGAACGTAAGGCCGGCAGCCACCATGTGGTAGGAAAAGGCATTGAGAACCACATCTCCCTTTCTAAAACCTGCAGCATGATAGGCTCTTGCCCATAGATAATCGGTCTCCGCAAGATGCGGTTCATAGACAGGCCCCGGTGAAGTAAAGATTCTGTCTATTTCAATATCCCGGTCACATAATCCGCCGAATGGAGGTTCTGCCGCTTCGAGTTCAACAAGTTTTTCTCTGGAAATTATTGGCAGTTTTTCAATATCCTTTAAAGTCTTTATGCCTGATGGACTTACGCCCAGTTCATCAAGTATATCTTTAACCTTTTCCGATCTCTGATATCCGAGATTGACCATTTCGGATAATCGCTGATCATAGTAATCCTGTCTTTCAGTTAAGGCCAAATCCTCTTTATCGTCAAAAAAGTCTGCCATTTGTGTCTCCTTTTAAGTGAAGATATCCTGAAACAAGTTCAGGATGACACCTTCACTCTGTCATTCTGAGTGAAGAGATGCTGAAACAAGTTCAGCATGACACCTTCACTCTGTCATTCTGAATCCCCACTCTGTCATTCTGAATTTATTTCAGAATCTCGTAAAGAATCCCACTCCGCTTCTCCCGTAACGAAAGGATATAAATCTTTCCATTTTGGATTAAACTGACTAATTAGATTTACTTTCCAAGGACGATGCCAATTTTTCAATTGCTTTTCCCGTGCTATTGCTGCATTTACATCACTTGTTACTTCAAAATAAACTAACTTTGTGACATTGTACTTCTTTGTAAATCCTTCCTCCAATCTATTTCTGTGTTCGTATATTCTGTGCAATAAATTATTCGTTATACCAATATACAGCACCCTGTTAGATTTGTTAGTCAGAATATAAACAAAGTATTGATGTTGTTCCATTGGAACTTCAAGTTATTTAATCAGTAATCATATTTTACAGAAGATCCTGAAACAAGTTCAGGATGACAGCCCTGATTCACCATCAAAATCGGAGAACCCTTGAGAAACATAGGTTTATAATGTTTTATTTGTAGTACTCAGGTGCAAGCAAAATTACTGCAAGACCTTATTACTAAAGGAATTCGTAAAATTAGGCGGTGGATTTTGGGACAGCCAAACAAAATCAGCATGACACCTTCACTCTGTCATTCTGAGTGAAGAGATGCTGAAACAAGTTCAGCATGACACCTTCACTCTGTCATTCTGAATTTATTTCAGAATCTCAACGCACCATTACAGCCACCGCTTACGCCTTCTGTATGACTTTACATCTTTATACGATCTGACCGCACCTGTCGCTCCCACTCCGAGATAAAATTCTTTTACGTCCGGATTTTCTATCAGATCATCGGCGACGCCCTCCATCACAATCTTCCCGTTTTCCATAACGTATCCGTAGTGTGCTATCTGCAGGGCCATATTTGCATTCTGTTCCACCAAAACTATAGTGGTTTCCTGCTCTTCATTTATTCTTGTAATTATCCGGAATATCTCTTTTACTACTAACGGCGCCAGACCAAGCGAAGGCTCATCCAGAAGCAGAAGTTTGGGATGCGCCATCAGTGCCCGTCCCATGACGAGCATCTGCAATTCACCACCGCTGCAGTACCCGGCCAGTGATTTTCTCCGTTCCAACAATGGAGGAAAATAATTGTAGACCATTTCTAAATCTTTTTTATAGGGACTGCCCCATCGGGTGGCCGTACCCACTTTTAGATTCTCTTCAATGGTAAGGTATTTGAATGGTTCACGCCCTTCCAGAACCTGTATGATTCCCTGGCGAGTAATGACTTCAGGAGCTGAATTCTGAATAGACCTTCCATCGTAAATTATTGTCCCATCCGTCACCTCTCCGTTTTCCGGCTTGAGAAGTCCTGAGATCGCCTTTAGAGTAGTAGACTTGCCAGCACCATTACTGCCAAGCAGAGACACAATGCGGTTCTTTTCAACAGCAAGAGATACTCCTTTGAGAACCTGGATAACATCCGAGTAAACCACGCTGATATTGTTCAGTTGGAGTAAAATATTATTATCCATAACTTTAGCTCACTTTAGGCACTTAAAACTTTAGCTCACTTTTCTTTAATACGAAAACGGCCACCGCCTGAAGTTGGAACGGATGATTCGCCATACCTCGGCCAGTCCCTTCGGTTCAAAAAGAATGAAAAGGACGATGATAAGTCCAAAGGAAAATTCACGAAGCGCCGCCACGTTAAGTCCGATACCCGCTGATATCCCGAGATTCATGAAAATATCCGTTGCCCCGCGCAAAACCTCATTTAAACCGGTAATAAAAATCGCTCCATAGATGGCACCGGCAATACTCCCCATCCCGCCTATTATAACCATGGCGATATATTCGACAGAGAGTCCAAGTGTAAATGGTTCGGTTGTGATGCTAATCATGTAAAACGCCCAGATGGCTCCGGCAATTCCCGCATAAAAAGAACTGATACCGAATGAAAGGAGCTTGTACCGAAATATTGGTATTCCCATTCCTTCAGCGGCACGATCATTGTCACGAATGGCTATGAATGCCCTGCCGTATTTGGTGCGTACCAAATTTACCGCCAGAAGTGTCATGCAGATAAGACAGATATAAATCACATAAAAAAAGCTTCTGTCACTACTTAACTCTATCCCAAATATCGTGGCCGTGGGAAGTGTAATCCCCATAGTGCCTCTGGTAAGACTTTCCCAGTGCACAAGGACATATTCAATAATGAACTGTCCGGCAAGCGTAGCAATAGTCAGATACAGCCCTTTGAGGCGACCTGAGGGTATTCCGAAAATCATACCCACCATCGCAGTAATCAAGCCGGCAGCAGGAACTGCCAGCAAGAATGGAAAGCCCACAGAAGTGGCCAGGATTGCACCGGCATAGGCCCCTACTCCGAAGAAAGCACCATGACCAAGGGATATCTGACCCGTAAATCCGATCAATATGTTGAGCCCCATTGCGGCAATGGCCGCAATTCCAATCATATTGAATATATAAAGAGTATATGGTCCACTTATCAAAGGAACCACAGCAAAGAGCACAAGAAGGCCAACACATAACCACAGCCGGCCAAAATCCGTCTCAAAGATAGCAAGTTCCTCTTCGTATCGTTCCTTAAAATTCCCACATGGGTGAAATTGAAATCTTCGCATTTTTAAACACGCTCTATTTCTACCAGACCAAAAAGTCCATACGGCTTAACCAGCAATATGAAGACGAGAACACCATAAGGAACAACATCACGAAGCGATGGTGAAATATATCCACCGGTAAAGGTTTCCAAAAGCCCTATAATGAGACCACCTATGATTGCCCCGCCGATACTGTCAAGCCCGCCCAAAATGACCACGGGAAAAACCTTAAGACCTATTGCGCTAATTTCATGAACGTTAATCCCGTTGATAATTCCCAGAACAACACCGCTCATGGCGGCCACTAATGCGGCGATTGCCCATGAAAGGGCAAAGACCCTTCTTACATGAACACCCAGGGAGAGTGAGGCTGTCTGGTTATCAGCAACCGACCTCATGTAAATTCCCTGTGACGAATATTTAAAGAAAAGACCAAAAAGCAGAAGAAAAATCATGCCTATTATAAAAGAAGCAATATACTCCGGCGGAACATAAATTAAACCTATGCGTATGGCAAGATTCTCTGGTAGAAAAGCCGGATAGGTATGTAGGTTTCCCCCAAAAATAAGCAAGAGCAATCCTTTGAACATGGCGGCAAGCCCAACGGTCAACATAATTACATAAATAAGATGTTCACCAATCAGGGGTCGCAGAAAGAGTCGTTCAACAACAAACCCCAGTATAAAGCTGCCGACAAGCGTCACCAAAAAAGCAATGACAATCGGCAGTTTTGCCCACGTAACCAGAGCAAGAAATAAGAAGGCACCTGCGGCCATGAGTTCGCCATGAGCAAAGTTTAGAACGCTTGATGATTTAAAAATCATGACAAAGCCCATTGCAGATAGGCCATAAAGAAACCCGATGCTTATGCCATTTACAAAAAGTTGAAGAAAAAATTCCATACTTGCCTCCTGCTTAAGTGCCTAAAGCTTGAAGTGAACTAAAGTCATTTAAGTGCCTAAAGTTTGAAGTGAGCTAAAGTGAACTAAAGTTAAAAAAATTTACTACATTTATTTCTTCCCAATGGATGTAAAAATAGCAAGTAATTCACTACATTCATCATATTCAGATTTCACTTTTTCCCAGGATAGCCATTTTGCTTCTACAATCACTTCCAGCCAATATTGCGTTTCGCTCGCTTCACTTTCGCAAATTTTAATCTTGTTTTTGAAATCCGCCCTGCTTCTGGCCCGATTGGCTTCCCTGTAATTTGCGCCAATGGAAGTTCCAGATTTTGTGATTCTGATTCTTTATAACCCTACATTCAGGTGTATCGGGTAAGGCTGTCGATAAACGGATTATTTGCACACCGAACTTTCGAGTTCGCTTTTCAAGGTCTTTGGCGAATTCTTTATTATCCATAACTTTAGCTCACTTTAGGCATTTTAGGTCACTTTAGGCACTCTTTTTATACCGTCTAACCCGTGACAAGTTCGTAAAAAGTCTTTTTTTGTCACCCTGAATCATGTCCTGAACTTGTTTCAGGATCATTCAGGGTCTCCTGAGATTCTGAAATAAATTCAGAATGACAAGAGTGGATATTGAAATGTTTAGATGCTGAAACAAGTGAGATCCTGAAACAAGTTCAGGATGACAAATGACACATTTTGAGACTTTTTACGAGTGCATCAAACCGTAATTATGTTAACTCTTGTCTCAATCGTGCCAACCTGCCCATCCTGGTAGCGCACCTTGCCTTTGACCTCCAGTTCACTCTCTTTGCCGTACATCGCCTCAATCAGCTTGATATACAGCCCGTAAACGAACCTCCTGCGAACTTTTCCCGTCCTTGTCAGCTCTTCATCATCCGCATCAAGGAGTTTGTATAAAAGAATAAATTTTTTAATCTTCATCGGATCCGGCAATTGAGTATTAACCTCTCTCACCTCGCCAAGAATAAGTTCCTCAACCGCAGATTGCTGGGAAAGGTCTGTATAGGTTGTATATGGAATCATCCGTTCCTCAGCCCAGTTACCAACGTTTCCCATATCGATGCTTACAAAGGCCGTTATGAAAGGACGTCCCTCACCAAAGATTACCGCTTCCTGAATATAGGGACTGAATTTCAGGCGCGTTTCAACGAAATCAGGAGAAAATGCCCTGCCCTCTTTGTCACGTATTATCTCCTCTTTTCGTCCGATAATAACAAGATGTCCGTCTTCGTCAATATAGCCGGCATCACCGGTACAAAGCCAGCCGTCATTAAAGGCCGCTTGAGTAGCATTAAAATCATTGTAATACCCCTGAAAGACTGATTCACTCGACACAAGGACTTCCTGATCTTCCGAAATTTTCACTTTTGTTCGAGGCAGGGGCTTGCCTACAGTTTCCGGCTTAACTTCATCATCAGGCTGAACCTGAAATATACCACCGGATTCAGTAAGTCCGTAACACTGTTTAAGGTTTAATCCTACTGCCCGGAAAAACCGTATTACATCAGGGCTTATGGGATGTCCTCCCGTATAGGCGCTTAAAAACTGTGAACAGCCGACCCGATCGAGAAGAGGCCGGAAAACGATTATGGATGCCATCCACTTCAGGCATCGTAAATAGAGAGGGATTGGCAGTTTTTGAGATTCACGGTCAACCACCATCCTCCCGATCTTTTCCGAAAGGGCAAAAATTTTGCGGTTAATTAAACCTGAATCACCGATTTTCACCCTGATCTTTGAAGCCAGATCCTCCCAGAACCGTGAAGAGGTAATAATCACGCTTGGTCCTATTTCTCGAAAGTCATCAACAATTGTTTCCTGAGTTTCCGAAAAGTTCATGACCATTCCCCCCAGCAATGTAATGCCAACCCCCCACATCTGGTCAACGACCCACGCCGGCGGACTGACCGACATCCAGTTTGCGCCAACACCGATCGGTGCGGTTTCAAGCCATTCCCTCGCCATTTCGGCAAAATTTCGATGACTCAACATGGCCAGTTTTGATATGCCCGTTGTACCGGAAGTCATAATCATCAATGCAACATCATTTGCCCTGCCCTTCCATAACTCCTGTTCAAAAAGCTCAGGCTGTTCATTGTCCATTTCTCTGCCGAGCTCCAAGAAATCTCGAAAACTGATCAGCCACGGATTATTGCGGTAGTTTCTCATCCCCGTCGGGTCTATGTAGACAACTCTACGGATATGTGTAAGTTTATCACGTGCATCCAGCAGTTTGTCCACCTGCTCCTGGTCCTGGGCAACAACATAAACCGCCTGAATCCGGTTCAGTACGGAACTCAATTCATTTGTTACCGCTGAAGTAAAAAGATTGAGAGTTATGGCACCTACTGCCTGTCCACCAATTTCACTGAACAGCCATTCAGGGTGATTATCCATTATAATTGCAATATTCTCACCCCTCTTGAAACCGAGAGCTAAAAAACCGAGGCCGGTATGTTTAGCATACCGTGAGTAATCTTCCCAGCTATATGTCTGCCATATACCATACGCCTTCTCGCGAATGGCAACTCTCTCCTGCCTGAAGCGCTTCGCCTGTGCGAAGAGTATCTGGGGCAGTGTATGCTGGGCATGGGACGCGAGAGTCTCCTCGTCTAATTGCTCTATTTTAGTATGTCTTCCCATTCAACTAAATCCACACTCTAAATCGTTTCCGTATCACCAAGATATGCCTTGATAACTTCTGGGTGATTCTGGACAATATCAGGGGAACCCTCTGTCAGTTTTTCTCCAAAATTTAAGACAACAACACGCTTGGAGATGCTCATCACAATGGACATATCATGTTCCACTAAAATCATGGTCTGTCCCCATGCTTCATTTAACTCAAGAAGGAATCTGACCATGTCCTCCTTTTCTTCAAGATTCATCCCGGCAAACGGCTCATCAAGCACCAGGAGTTTTGGTTCCAGTGCCAGTGCGCGACCAAGTTCAACCCTCTTACGCAATCCATAAGGGAGGGACCCGACCAGTTCTTTACGTATGGCCTGTATTTCCAGAAAATCTATAAGTTCTTCCAAAATCCGGTGGTGGTGGACCTCTTCTCTGCGAACCGACGGCGAAAAGATGCCTGCGAGGCCAAGGCTGTAGTTACAGTGAATATGACGAGCCAGGAGCATATTGGACAGAACAGTCATTCCCGGAAAAAGCTCAATATTCTGAAATGTCCTTCCAATCCCAATTCCTGTCAGCTCATGGGTTGACAGATTGGTAATATCTCTCCCGTTAAACAGAATCCGGCCTTTCTGAGCCCTGTAAAACCCTGTAATACAATTCAGCAGACTCGTCTTGCCGGCACCATTCGGCCCAATGATTGCTACCAGCTCTCCCGTATGCACAGAGATATCAATCTCACTGAGAGCCTTAAGGCCGCCAAAGTTCAGGGAAAGATTCTTTACTTCCAGCTCAGCCTGCACTTTGCCCGTCTTTTCCGGACTGAATATACTGGGCTGACCACGCAACGCCCTCATAGTTTTGAGCCCCTTATTGTCCAATTGTAAAGCAAAAACTTTGTCTTAATTTTGTACGTGTGACAGTAACACAAAGTGATAAAGCACAGAGGCACAAAGAAAAAAAAGAAATTTTACTTTGTGCCTTTGCAACTATGTGCCTTTGTGCCTAAAGCTATCAGCTTCAGCCGGTAGCAACTTACTTCAAAAGTTTAATCTTTTCCTTTCCAGGAGCATAAAAATTCGTCAGCGGCGTGAATGTGCCATCCTCATGAACCTTAACTATCCTCGCCTTGAATGAAGCTCCATGATCGGTCTTTGTATAGGTAATATTGGGCACAAGCCCTCCAAAATCCTCATCACGAAACGACTCCATCGCTTTGTTAATCGTTTCACTGTTGATCTTCCCGTATTTTGCATTTGCACGCTCAAATGCCCTTTCCATAATCATACCAACGACAACCCCTTCCCAGTAAGAGGCATCAAAATTTTCCACTGTTTTATATTTCTTCCACAGCTCTTCCATTAATTTGATTCCGGGTGTTTTATCAACCGGAAGCCCCCCGGGAAATTGGATTCTTAAACGATCACGTATCAGGCCTTTTCCAAGTTTAAAGAAATCAGGGTCGGTAGACGTCCATGTTCCCAGAAATGCTGGATTATACCCTATGCGATCCGCACATTTGAAGGTGGTAATAATTGCGGCGGGAAGCATCTGCATAAAAACATATTCCGCCCCGTTTTTTCTCAAACGCAACAGTTCGGTGGTAAGATCTACTGTCCTTGCCGGGAATTCCTCAATAGCCACAATGTTTATGTTCCGCTTCTTCGCATATTCAACGCTCGGCTTATGAATAGACCGGCCGTATGCATTATTATATGTCAACAGGCCGACTTTAGGAGCTTCCTTTCCCTTATGTATCGTTCGTATATACTCCATTACCGCATAACAATCCAGCTTATAACTGCCAAAAGGCAGATACATGTAAGCCACGGGCTCTTGGAGAATCTCCCAGCTCGTCGAATAATTAATTGTCGGTATTTTGTACTTCTGTATAATCGGCTTTGCTGCTATCCCGGACCCAGCACTCCAGGTAGCAATCATGCTTACCTTGTCCCGGACTGCAAATTTCCTGACAGCCGCAACGGCCTCGGGAACCTTGTAAGCCGTATCAACAAGAAGCATCTCAATTTTATGCCCCGCGACACCACCTTTTACCTCATTAACATATTTAAAATAATCCTGCTGGCCTTTAGCGTGAAATTGCCCCCAGGTGGAAGCTGGACCGGTCAGATTGATTGCCGCTCCTACTTTTACCGTTTTTGCCTGCACCCCGGTCACCGAACCGAGACAGACCATACCACAGGCAACTATTAAAACAACTACAAAATTCAACAATCTACGCATACCTTCTCCTCCTTTTAATCTTATTGATGAAAAAAAAGGCCGTGGAAAATTCTTCCACGGCCTTTAAATATATAAAAAGCCGTGGGCAGTTTAGCTGGCCTGCCCACGACTCAGTATACCAATTCAGGTTAAGAGCGCAGTAGGCAGACCTTACCAAAAAAGCTAAAGAAGCTAAAAAACCTGCCCACTCTGTTATGACTGACGTCTATCATCTCTGAACACCTGTCTGTAATTACCTTAATTTCTAAACGAACCATTTATAAAAGTCAAGTAAAAAATAGAATAAGGTTTGACAAGTTCGTAGAAAGTCAGGTTTAACCTTCTAAGCTAACTCCAATACCTTGTCTACCAGTTTTTCGATACCTAAAGCAACCTTGGAAATGGTAGGTCCTAACATATATGCAGGGGTGGAAACTATTTTATTTTCTTCATCAACAGCAATTTCATCAACTTCACACATAACATGCTTTCCACCCATCGTCTCAATAGCATCCGCCGTACCCCTATCAGTACCTATTGTCAACTGAGGACCGGCCGTCCCCAATACTTTAGCGGCAAGAACAGGAGCAATACATATAAACCCTATAGGTTTTTTGGCACTATGCATTTCCCTTATCAATCTCTCTACCTCAGGATTTACCGTACAATCTACCCCCTTGAAAGCGAAATTGCACAAAATTTTTGCTGCTCCAAACCCGCCTGGGAAGATCAGGGCATCGAGGTCATCGGCTTTAATCTCTTCGATTTTTCTGATTTCTCCCCTGGATATTCTGGCAGATTCCTTTAAAACTTCTCTTGTTTCACCCGCTACCGGCTCACTCAACAAATGATCAACCACATCACTCTGGTCGATATCGGGGGCCATCTGGATTATTTCGGCGCCGGCCCTATCCAGGTAAAATAAGGTAAGGGTAGCTTCGTGAATTTCACTCCCGTCTAAAAACCCACAACCAGACAAAACAACACCTACTTTTGCCATTTTCGCCTCCTTAAAACTTAATATTTCCCTCAATACCACAAAATTCTTTTTGAGTTAATAAAAAATGTTTTAATCCCTTCGTATGTCAGGTCAATTCTGTCAAGTAAGTATACACATGTTGATTCCCACAATAAACTGACCAAAATATCCTGATTATATTGAACAAGATGCCGGATTTTCAGATTAAGTAGACAGGGGACTGAGGTTTATCAATCAGTCCCCTGTCTTTGTTCTATCTACGAGTTAAAAGATGATTC
>JAUSPI010000076.1 GCA_030655775.1 Syntrophales bacterium | reverse complement strand
GCAACATTTAACACAGATTGTTTCTTTCCAACTGAAAACTTTTTGTGTCTTTCAATGTTGCAAGACCTACCCCCCCCCCCCCCATGCCATCTATTATGAAAAACAGAGAGTTATACAAAGTTGCGGTTCTTGTATTTCTTCTTATCATCTGTCTGGTGGCAACATACTATTGTCACTTTGTTCTAAGAATTGAGGTTATCTTTACACATCTTTTCTACGTACCTGTCATTCTGGCAAGCTTGTGGTGGTCACGCAAGGGCATAGTAGTTGCGGTATTCCTTGCCCTGATGCTTCTGGTTTCACATGTCGTGGGCCCGCTTGATACCTCCATCAAGACGGACGTGATACGTGCATTTATGTTTGTGGTTGTCGGGACGGTGGTTGCCATCCTGAGTGAGAGGAAGATGATCCTGGAGAATAAACTGCGGTCATACAGCAAGACACTGGAACAGCAGGTAGTGGAACGCACGATTGAATTAGAAACGACAAGTGAAAGATTAAGACAGGAAATTATCGAACACAAGCTGTCACAGGAACAAATCGAGATATCTCTCAGGGAAAAAGAGGTTATGTTGAGGGAAATTCATCACAGGGTAAAAAATAACCTTCAGGTTATTTCGAGCCTGCTTGATATGAGCAGCCTGCGAATCCGTGATAAGAGGGCAAATGATTTAATTACAGATACCCGCTCCAAAATACACTCAATGGCAATTATCCATTCACAGCTTTACCAGAGCGAAAAGTTTGATCGGATTGAAATGGAGAAACATATCAGTGAACTGGTCAGCTTCCTGTCGAGAGTTAATAACAGTACAAAAATGATTACCCCCGTTGTTAATGCTTCCGGTGTTTACCTTTCCATAGACCAGGCTCTGCCCTGTGCCCTTGTCTTGAGTGAATTGATTTCCAATGCCTTCAAACATGCCTTCGAAGATAAGCAAAAAGGGGTAATTGAAATTTTCATGGAGGAGTCAGCCGAAAACATGATTATTATAAGAGTCAAAGACGACGGTATCGGTATCCCCGACGAAATTGATATTCATGAAACTGACAGCATGGGCATGAAGCTGGTCAGAAATATAGTTCAGAAACAGCTAAAGGGAGAAATCCGAATTGAACGGAACAGAAATAGAGGCACAGAATTTATCATAGAATTCAAACTGCTCGGAGATGAGGTGCAGAATGCATAAAGTAATGATAGTGGATGACGAGGCTGTGGTAATCAGCCAGTTGGAGGAGCGCCTGACATTAATGGGATATGATGTCGTGGGAAGTGCTTCTTCCGGAACAGAAGCCGTAGAGATGGCAAGACACTTAAGACCGGATATAGTCCTGATGGATATTGTTATGCCGGGGAGATTAGACGGTATTGATGCCTCCCAAAAAATTAAAACGGAACTGGATATTCCAGCCATATTCGTAACCGCCTATACGGATGATAAATTCATAGAAAGAGCAAAAAATGTGGAACCTTTCGGCTACATTGTAAAACCGTTTCAAGAAAGAGAAATAAAAGCATCCATAGAGATCGGCCTTCACAAAAAAGATATAGAGAGGCGGTTGCGTGAATCAGAAGAAAGGTTTCGAACCATCTTCGAGAAAGCTCAAGACTGTATTTTCATTAAGGATCGTTCTCTAAGATATACCCATGTCAATCCAGCAATGGAGCAGCTTTTCGAAGTTTCGGCTTCAAAACTGATCGGCCAGACGGACGACGAACTTTTCGGGAAGGAAGCGGGCATTCACATCAAGGATATAGATTCTCGAGTTCTTAAAGGAGAAACCACTCAAGAGGAACAAACCAAACCGATGAGAGGGGTTCCGATCACGTTTCACGTCATTAAGGTACCTATGCACAACAGCTCAGGTGAAATCACCGGGATTTTTGGGATTGCCCGCGACATCACCAACCGCAAAAATGCCGAGGAAGAACTGAAGACCAGCCGTTATCACATTACGATGATTAACAAGATCCTGAGGCATGATTTAATAAATGACCTGTCTGTTATCAGGAGCGCCCTTAGACTTTATGGGGAATCGGGGGAAGAGATGCTCCTCAAAGAGGCATCTGACCGTGTCGGGAAGAGCGTTGATCTGATAAGAAGTATGAGGGAGCTTGAGAGTTTTATTTCGTCCCACAGAAACCTTAAGCTGTACAATATCGGAAGCACGATAAAGGAAGCAATGAAGAGCTATCCCTCCATTCAGTTTACGATTGAAGGAAAGGGACAGATTCTTGCCGATCAGGCCCTGAGCTCGGTGATAGACAACATAATAGCCAACGCTTTAATTCATGGGAAGGCTGACAGGGTAGAGATAAAGATAGAAAAAGCAAGGGATATGTGTGAAATCAGGATTGCTGATAATGGGATCGGGATTCCTGATGAGATAAAGAAAAAGATTTTTGAAGAGAATTTTGTGCATGGTGAAACTGCCCGCACAGGCCTTGGCTTGTATATAGCAAAGGAAACCATGCATAATTATGGCGGAAGCGTTCATGTTGAGGACAACACACCGAAAGGAACTGTCTTTGTGCTAAAGCTGAAAGGTGTGAAGTGAGCTGACACATGGCTCTGTCGGCAAACAGGTAAAGTCATTTCAAAAAACATTTGACATCGTATTAAAAAGCGTTTATTCGCTAAATATAAGTATTTTTCAATTAAAGTTCTTTGAGAATCGATAAAGGCAAATTATCCGTGAGGGTAGGACGCAAAGCTATGGGTCACTGGAAAGGTGATTGCCAGGTTGCCGAAATTCTTTTTCTTTGTTTTAAAACTCCTCCGTCTAAAAGCCTTAACTTAATCGGAAAAGATAAGCTGTTCCGAATGTTGCATTGCAAGGCCTGAGCTTCCTGTATTAAAATTTTCAGAATAGGAGCAAACGATGAAAAGGAAAAAAGAGTTTCTGTATCGGATGACAATTTTGATATGTATGGTCGTTGTATTGATAATTATTCCTGTGACAAAAGCATCTGGTGTAGATGTTTCTGATATTAAAGAGAGGGGGGTCTTGCGGCACCTGGGGGTACCTTATGCCAACTTTGTAACGGGCAGTGGAGACGGGATGGATGTAGAGCTGGTACAACTCTTTGCTCAACATCTGGGTGTTAAATATGAGTATGTCGAGACCTCATGGGGAGCAGTAATCGGAGATCTGACCGGGGAAAAAGTCAAGCCCAGGGGAAAAGATATCGAAATAACAGGTAATGTGCCCGTTAAGGGAGATATTGTTGCAAACGGCTTTACGATTCTTCCCTGGCGTCAGAAAGTTGTGTTCTATTCGATACCTACCTTTCCCACACAGGTCTGGATAATCACACGAGCGGATTCACCAATAAAACCAATCAAGCCTGGTGATAACATCCATAAAGACATCGCCGCGGTAAAAGCGCTGCTCAATGGTCGTACCATCCTGGGAGTGGCCAACACATGCCTGGATCCAGATCTTTACGGACTGGAAGAGGCTGGAGCACGGATTAAACTGTTTTACGGAAACCTGAATGAACTTGCTCCTGCCGTGATTAACTGTGATGCCGAAACAACTCTCCTGGACGTACCCGACGCCCTTATTGCCCTGGAAAAATGGCCCGGTAAAATCAAAATACTTGGCCCGGTTTCCCCTATGCAGAACATGGCCTGTGCCTTCGCCAAAACATCCGGAGATTTAAGAGACGTTTTCAACAAATTTTTCGAGCAGTGCAGAGAGGACGGAACGTACATGCGCCTTGTCAAGAAATATTACCCTGCGGTTTTCAGATACTACCCTGAGTTTTTCAAGAAAAAAGACAGAAAAGGATAACAGTTGCTATGCCGGAAAGAACGAATTTACAAACGATACGGAATGTTGTAGCGACGAAGGAGAATCTCGCAATATTTCTGGCAAGTTTTGTTATGCTGGGATACATCGTTTTTCTTCTGGGTACAAACTATGTGGCTCAGCGGGATCTTCAGGATGCCTCATTCAAGCAGTTAAAACATAAACTGGAAAAGCGGACAACGGCGGTAAGCAACTTCTTCCATGAGCGCAAAGACGATCTAAAAAATCTCTCGGCAAGCCGGGAGATTTCCATCTTTTTTGAAAACAGGGCACTCGGTATGTCAATGGAATATGGACTGGAAGCCAGTCTACTTAACATATTTGAAAGCTTTGATCGTATAATGAGGGAAAAGAAACTTGGCGATGATCCGATTTATACCCGTATTATCCTCGCAGACCGTTCCGGAGAATTACTTGTCAACAGTCAACTTTCCAAGTCAAATCAGGAGCAGAAGTTGAACCGGAAAGAATTGCTTACACCGGAAAGAACCGGTCCGCATATCGTCATCCAACATGACGGGTCATTGATAGAGGTGATGGTCTTTATGCCCTATTTCTTTAAAGGCAACTATACGGGGCAGATCATCTCATGGATCTCACCAGAAACTGTTTATAGCCACCTGATTAAATCGGAAGACAGTTTGTCTGAACACCTCTTTTTGGTTGATTGCGAAAAAGTGCATTTTTACCCTGTGTCAAAGATACAACCAGAAGCTTTTTCCGGTATGCCCGACCCTTGTAATTTTGTTAGCGGAAAACCGTACATATTTAAGAGCATCAGTAATGGCGTTTCCAGGACAGAAATGCTTGCCGTACGGTTGCCAATCAAAAATACCCCATTTTACATAGTCACTGCTATTCCTGTCTCCAGGGTATTTGGACACACGAAACCACAAAACCTGCTCCTGGTAATGGGCATGGCTGCCCTCATTATACTGGGCGGAAACATCTTTGTTCTGAGGAGCAGAACCAGAGATATTGTCCTTAATACCCGCCTTGATGAAGAATCCAAGAGAAAAAGGGAGGTCAGCGAAAAGAATCTGCAGCTCGAACAGGAAATTGCAAAGCGCAAGCTAACAGAGGAAGAATTGAGAAAATACCAAGATCATCTTGAGGAAATGGTGAAAAAGCGAACAGCTGATCTGATAAAAGCGAATGATCAACTTCAATTGGAGATCACCAACCGTAAGCGTGCGGAAGAACAGATCAGGGAATCCTTAAAAGAAAAGGAGGTGCTTCTCCAGGAGATACATCACAGGGTGAAGAATAACATGCAGGTAATCTCGAGCCTCCTCAATCTCCAGTCAGAATATGTAAAGGATAAGGAATCCCTTGAAATGTTCAAGGAGAGCCGGGACCGTATTTTCTCCATGGCATCCGTCCATGAAAAGCTCTACCAGTCTAAAGACCTGGCAAAGATTGACTTTGACGATTATATAAAAGGCATAACCAAACATCTCTTCCGTAACTATGTTGTTTATCCCAATACCGTCAGGCTGAACGTCAACTGTTCCGATGTATTTCTTGATATTAACAAGGCCGTTCCCTGCGGTCTGATTATAAATGAACTGATCTCCAACGCACTTAAACATGCCTTTCCTGAAGGCAGGGAAGGAGAGATTGCTATCGATTTTCATCCTGATGGTGATAAAAGATTGACACTGGTTGTCAGTGACAATGGTGTAGGCTTCCCGGAAGATATAGACATCAACGATACTGAAACACTCGGATTACGCCTGATCAGTATTCTGGTTGCTCAACTCAAGGGGACCCTGGAGGTTGAAAGAGACGGGGGCACTTCGTTTAAAATTACATTCGCCCCGTAATACGCAAAGGTTATTTATGGTGGGGTTTAAAAATACTTTTCGAAAATTCCTTTCGCGGCGATTATTCCCGAAACGGCTGCTCCAACTATTCCCCGGCTCTTTCCCGTACCATCTCCGGCCACAAAGATACCCTTAATGTTCGTTTCAAGATATTGGTCAGTTGGAAAATGAGTATCGAAGAATTTGATCTCAGGTGCATACAGCAAAGTTGAAGGATGAAGAATGCCGGGTACAATCTTGTCAAGAGTTTTCAGTGATTCCCAGAGATTGTCTACAATGCGCGCAGGCAAGCCGAGCGTAATATCACCAGGTACCGCGTTATATGTGGCCTTGCAGCGGTCGAAGTGACGGGTTTTACTGTTAAAAGTCGATTTAGAACTTCTCTTTCCTTCCCTGAAGTCCCCTACCCTCTGAACAATCGGCCTGCCACCACCCAGCAGGAAAAATTGTCTCGCGATCATCTGGCCAAATTCGGTGGTATCAGAAAAGGGCTGTGTGAGAGAAACCGTATTTATTAACGCAAAATTTGTGTTTTCTGTTTTGCGATCGAAAAGAGCATCACCGTTAACCAGCTTAAAATCTCCGTAATTTTCAATTCTTACCCTTCCACCCGGATTGGTACAAAAGGTTCTCACCCTGTCACCATGGCGTTTTGTGCAAAAGATAAACTTCGGGTCGTATACAACATCAGTTATGGGATCATAAAACTTTCTGTTTAGTTCTATACGGATACCCACATCAATGGGGCCGAAATTGTTTTTAACTTTAATTTTTTTAGATGAATCTCTGAACCAGTACGCGCCGCCACGCCCCGGACAAGCAAGGACAACTTTTCCGGAATATTTTTCCGTCTTTTGGCCCTTCTGACATACAAAACAATATCTTCCGTCTGCCAATCTCCCCCTTTTGAAATCATCCCTGCCCCCCTTTATTAAAGGGGGGTTAGGGGGGATTTTTTCAATAGAGACAACCTCAGTGCCTAAGAAAAAAGTGGTATGTTTGAGCAGGCCTCTCAGATAATCAACCAGTTGTTTGCCATTATCCGTCCCATAATGCCACTGCTCGGGAGCGATAAACTGTACACCGTGCTCATCGGCAATTTTTTTCCACGCATTTATTTTTTCACTGTTTTCGATAAAAGTAACCTGCTGGCAGCGGGGAAATTTAACAAAAACCTGCTTTACCTCGTCCATTAAATTCTGAGCCTCGACTCTTCCAATCTGAAGCTCATCAAGGTCAATTCCAACACGGTAGTCAAAATTCAGTTTGCCGTCGTTTAGTAATCCTCCGGCGGGATATCGATTTTGGTCGAAGATAGCAATCCTGTCAACACCCAGGCGTTCAAGCCAGCTTGCTGCAAAAAGGCCTGCCGGACCGGAACCTATAATTAAGACATTAAAATCCCTCATACTTTACCTCGCCGGGCTTTCATGGCTTTTTTGAACAGAGGCCTGATATGATTTCTATAAACAGCATCCCACGCATACTTTTCTATCACGTTTCGATACATATTGTGTGTTGAAATCGTCGCAAGAAAGTGGAGTATTTTTTCGGCAATCCGGTCAGGCGCGTCGGTAATGGAGAAGGAACATACATAATCTCTACCGATTTCCATAAATGAAGGAATGTCAGAACAGACGATCGGCAGTTTGGCCATCCCGGCCTCAAGGAGTGGAAGGCCAAATCCTTCCGATATACTCGGCATGAAGAGAATATCAGCGATGAAGTACAAATCGCGGATGAATGTATTATCTGGAATAATCTTCTTGCCATTTTTCATCGGGTAGTCGGCAATAATAAGCACTTCCCGCGTTATATTGAAATCTTTGATTATCTTCTTCAGCTCGCGGTAGTATTTCAGGTTCTTCGGTTCATGCGGATCATAAACGCCAGTAATAAGATAGCGAACATTGACACCCTTCTTCTTTAGAGCATAAACGACTTTCAGTCCAAGCTCGAAGTTCTTCCTTGGAATCAACCGTGAAGGGTGAACCATTATGAGATCTGCTTCATAAAGCTTCTGTTCGCGAACTATCTTTTTCAAATCCGGAGCAAGCTGAAAAAACTCTGGTGGATCGATGCCGTCAGGGATGGCCGTTATTTTTTCTTTCGTTTTGTAAAGCTCTCGAAATTGTTTAGACCGTACTTCAGAGATACAGACATAATGTATGGAGGGAATTTTTGTTTTGAGGATATCCCATGGTTCTGAATGGTAAACATCAGGACAGTCAGGGAAAAAATAGCAGGAGTCATGATTCCAGCTTATCACCTTCACCTTTTCGTAATCTGCCAGTTTTTTGATGGCAAAGATCAGGGGAAGATTATACGGCATGGTCATTACATTATGAGCGATAAGGAAATCGAATGATTCAAGTTCACTCTTCAACTCCACAAATATGTTTTCGATCAAATCATCGAAGTGCAAGCGTTTTCCATTTATAAGTTCCTGCTGTGCCCTGTTAACAAAGGTATTCGTAGAGGAAAAGAGGGGATTAATTATCACGGGAAACTCTTCCGTAAAAACATCCCCCTTCCCGGCAATAATCTTCACTTCATGTCCATGCCGGTGGAAGAGTGAAGCCTGCTGTCCGATAACCTCCTCAACACCACCAACAACATGGGGACAGGAATAGTGAAGAAGGGCTATTTTCAATCTGTCAATGTCAGGGTTTTTCACATTACACCAAACCTTCATGCCAGTTAACAGGGATCAACCGTCAGGGTGGCACGGACAAACAAGTTTGTCCATGCTACCCACAATAAGAAAGTTGGTGGGCAGCGCCCACCCTACAACTCGGAACTTTGAACTCTGAACTCGGAACTTTCATATAAGCAATCACACTAATTCTATCGCTCCATACGCCCCCAGTTTGTCTCCAACAATGATCAGTATGCCGAGTACGCCTTCAATCTCTGCACCAAAATTAAGGGCCTTTTTAATATCCTTTTCCTTCCTGACTCGATTCCCGATAGATGTCGCGGCAGCATCAGCCAGAGATGCTGATTTAGATGTCACACACACAGCGTCAGCCCTGCCCAGGCTCAATGAATGGCCGACTGTACCTGAAGAAGTACAAATACCAAGGGGCATATCCTCAGGACGTATTTTCAGGGCAACCTTGTGACTCATGGGAGACTCACCGGCAAATATCCCGATGGTTATTTCACTTTCAGATTTCAAGAATATGTCACCACCGTTTTCCACTATGATATCATCAGAGTGCTCTAAAAGATCTATTCCTACATGCTGGGCAACAGCTCCGGCCACAGAAGCCATAGGCCCCACTCCCGAAATTCTCGAAGCTTTTAGCATATCTTTTATGATAGCCGGTGCCATTTCATCAGGATTGATGGGCACAAGTGAATCTAAGAATTGAGGCCGATGTTTGATGTATTCCTCAATAAACCTCCTGTACTTATGAACAGACTTACGGGCTATGTCTGCCAGATTCTTACCGGCACTGATATAGAGGTCAGTTTCACCAACCTTTATTTGAAAAGAAACCAGATTTTCTTTTTTCGAAACTCTGTTCCTGTAAGTCCTTTCCTGATATTTCATTTATTAAAGTTTCAAGTTCAAGGTTTAAAGTTCAAAGTTACGAGCCGTGAAAAGTGATAAACTGCACAACTTGTCATCCTGAACTCGTTTCAGGATCTCACTTGTTTCAGCATCTAATTATCTCAGTATCCACTCTTGTCATTCTGAATTTATTTCAGAATCTCAGGAGACCCTGAATGATCCTGAAACAAGTTCAGGACATGATTTTGGGTGACAAAGAAAGACTTTTTACGAGTACATCAAAGTTACGAGCCGTGAAAAGCAAAAATAAATTGAGCCCCAAACCCGGAACTTTGAACTCGGAACTCAAAACTATTCATTTAAACTGTGTCGCTCCCGGACCCAGGACATTGTCCGCTTCTCTCTTCATATCATCCGATATATTGAGTTTCAGGTCCTTTCCCAGATATATTACTGTTTCACTTTTATCGGCTACGATTAAATGAATATACCCATCATACTTACCTTTATGCTTCTGGAGCAACTCTTTTATTAACTCAATATCTTTTCCTTCCGATTTTCCGACGTCAACCGTGAAATGTACCGAGCTAAAAGGCTTTTCCAGTGCATCTGCAAGGATATTTGCATCAGATGCTATAACCTTGATGCTTTCCTCGTTTACATCCAGAGTTCCCTTTATAAGAACCGGTTCCTCACCATGAAGAATGGAAAAAGCCTTCCTGTACAAATCAGCAAATACGATAACGCTAACAGAGCCTTTCATGTCCTCAATTGTAACATATGCCATTGTTTCTTTTTTCTTTGTGGTAACCTCTCGGATGTCACTGACGATGCCTCCAAATGCAACTGTTTCTCTATCCTCTCTTTCTGTAATGCTCTCCGAGTCGGTATCCGTAACCTTATTTAAACTATCTACAAATCTTAAAAGCGGGTGACCTGTTATATAAAACCCAAGGGTTTCTTTTTCAAAGGAAAGCAATTTCTTCTGATCCCACTCATCAACCTCCTCCATTTCGATCTCTTTAGAAAAATTTCCTGTATCGAATTGATCAAAGAGCCCGGATTGATTACTGATCCTATCCTTGTGATGTCTTACCGCTACATCCATTATTTTTTCGTAGTTTTCCATCAACTGCCGTCTCTTATATTCCATTGAATCAAAAGAGCCGCACTTAATGAGGCTTTCAATTACCCTCTTGTTTATCTTCTGGAGATTCCCCCCGCTTATGAAATCATAAAATGAACTAAATTTTCCTGCATCGCATCTTACGGATATTATAGAATCAATTGCACCTACACCTACATTTTTCACGGCGGCAAGACCAAATCTTATGCTATCACCCGCTACACTAAAGTCCCTCAGAGACTCGTTGATATCGGGAGGAAGAACTTTGATCCCCATATCTTTGCATACGCTGATATGTTTTATGATCTTATCTCTATTATTCTTTTCGCTTGTGAGGAGAGACGCCATAAACTCAACAGGATAGTGTGCCTTCAGGTAAGCGGTCTGATACGATATCATGGCGTAGGCGGTGCTGTGGGATTTGTTAAACCCATATCCGGCAAAGGTTTCCATCTGTTCAAATATCTTATTCGCCTTGTTTTCCGGTATCTTCTTTTTCTTTGCACCCGATAGAAACTTAGGCCGTTCTTTTTCCATAACAGACGCCCTTTTTTTGCTCATCGCCTTCCGGAGGTTATCCGCCTCACCCATTGTATAATTGCCGAGAGCACTGGCTATCTGCATTACCTGTTCCTGATAAAGAATCACGCCATAGGTTTCCTTTAAAATTTCTTCTAACCGAGGGACTTCATAGACAATCTTTGTCTTACCCTGCTTCCTCGATATATATTCGGAAACCATACCGCTCTGTAATGGACCCGGTCTATAAAGTGCTATAAGAGCTATAATATCTTCAATACAATCAGGTTTCATGCTGAGAAGGATTTCCTTCATCCCGGAACTTTCCAACTGAAAAACACCATCTGTCTCCCCTCTCAAAAGCAATTGATAGGTGAGACTGTCATCAAGAGGAAGGGTATTGATATCAATTTCCTCACCTTTATTCTGTTTAACAAAATGAAGGGTATCCCTGATCACCGTGAGAGTCTTTAACCCTAAAAAATCAAATTTTGTCAGGCCAACCGACTGAAGATCATTCATCGAAAATTGCGTAACTATTTCATCCTTAGGGCTCTTACAAAGTGGGGCACGTTCTACCAATGGTTTATCCGAAATAACCACACCGGCTGCATGGGTGGACGAGTGCCTGTTCAAACCTTCCAGTGACCGGGAAAGTGACAGCAGTTTCCTCACCTTTTCGTTATTTTTTTCCTCCTCCCTGAGACGTGGTTCCGTCTTGATGGCATCATCGAGGGTGATATTGAGGACATTGGGGACCATTTTAGCAATCCTGTCCACTTCGCCATAGGTCATATTCAGTGCTCTTCCCACATCTCTGATAACCGCTTTTGCCTGCATCTTGCCAAATGTAATAATCTGAGCTACCCGGTCACTGCCGTACTTTTCGGTCACGTACTTGATTACATCGTCCCTTCCCTCCACACAGAAATCAATATCTATGTCCGGCATACTTTTTCTGCTCGGATTAAGAAACCTTTCAAAGAACAGTCCATAGCGTATCGGGTCAATATCAGTAATTCGAAGGGAGTAAGCAACAAGGCTCCCGGCAGCCGACCCTCTCCCGGGACCTACGGGAATGTTTTTGTTCTTAGCATAGTTGACAAAATCGGAGACGATCAGAAAATAACCGGCAAACCCCATAGACTTGATGATTTCAAGTTCATGATTCAGCCGTTTTTCATAATCATCGCGGAGGTTATTATCTTGCCCTTTAAGAATGATCGGCATCAGTTTTTCCAGTCCACTTTTGGCTTCCTTGCTCAGATGTCTATCAAGAGCTTCTTCTCCCCTCAGATCCCCATCAAGAGTTTCTTCTCCGTTTATCTCAAAATGTGGCAGAAAAATATTTTTAAAATTTAGGCTTAGATTGCACCGCTCCGCAATCCTTACCGTGTTATCAATGGCTTCAGGACAATAGTTAAAGCTTTGCTTCATCTCATCGGGAGACTTAAAATAGAACTCGTCGGTTTTGAAGCTCATCCTGTCATTATCATCTACTGTCTTGCCGGTCTGTATGCATAGAAGAACGTCATGTGCCTCAGCATCTTCCCTGTTTAGATAATGACAATCATTTGTAGCAACGAGGGGAATAGAAAGTTCCCTGCTGATTTCGATCAGTTCAGCATTGACCATTTTCTGATCAGGAAGACCGTTCTCCATTATCTCAAGGTAAAATCTCTCTTCACCGAATATTCCTCGATATTCTTCAGCAACCTTCTTTGCCTCATCCCTGTTTCCTTTCAGTAAAAGCCACGGTATCTCACCATGCAAACATCCGCTCATACCTATAAGCCCTTCACTATGCTGTAATAAAATTTCTTTATCCACTCTGGGACGATAGTAAAATCCCTCCAGATATCCGGCAGTCGTTAACTTTATGAGATTTTTATATCCTTCCATATTCGTGACAAGGACGGTAAGATGAAATGCTACTTCCCCTATTTGGCTGGAATCCTTTTCCAGGCGACTTCTTGGAGCAACATAGAGTTCACATCCGATAATCGGTTTGATTCCATATCGGTAAGCGTTCTGGTAGAAGTCAATCACCCCGAACATATTGCCATGATCTGTAATGGCAATGGCCGGCATTTTATATTCTTTTGCCCTTTTAAAGAGATTATCCAGGCGAATTGCCCCGTCAAGGAGGCTGTATTGTGTATGTACGTGAAGATGGACGAAATCTGAGTGTTTCATGAATTGTATCCTGAGGCGGCAAAGCCGCAAATCCAAAAGTTAAAGAAGTGTGAAGTGTAAAGTGCCTAAAGTGAGCTAAAGTTAATGTACACGCCTTCGGCGCGGTTAAATTTAAAACAGGCTGCGCTGAAAGCGCATTCTTCAACTTTGACAAGTTCGCAAAAAGTCTGCATTACCTCATTTTTGTCATTCCCGCGAAAGCGGGAATCCAGCAATTTCAAGCTGTTATGGACTCCCGCTTTCGCGGGAGTGACGGGTATTTTGACTTTTTACGAGCACATCAACTTTAGGCACTTTAGCTCACTCTTAATCAATAATTATTATAGAAGGATTTGTCATATCGGCAAACTATTGTCGATGTTGAAACAGTAAGCGTCTAATCCAGCCAGTAATTCGGTGCTTCCTTAGTTATTATAACATCGTGGACATGGCTTTCTCGAAGACCTGACTGCGTTATGCGTACGAACCGAGCTTTTTCCCTGAGTTCTTCTATTGTGTTGCACCCGACGTAACCCATCCCTGCCTTAAGTCCTCCGATCAATTGATATATGCTTGCGGAGAGTGACCCCCTGAAGGGAACCCTGCCCTCTATCCCTTCCGGAACGAGTTTCAGGGTGCTCTCTATATCATCCTGCATATACCTGTCCCTGCTCCCTTCCTTCATCGCCTCAAGAGAGCCCATTCCCCTGTATACTTTATAGGTTCTTCCCTGAAAGAGAATTGTATCGCCGGGAGTTTCTTCTGTTCCAGCAAAGAGGCCTCCTATCATTACACAGTGGGCACCTGCGCCAAGAGCCTTTACTATATCACCGGAAAACTTGATACCGCCGTCGGCTATGACTGGGACACCGTATTTTGAAGCTGCCTTGCAAGAATCTTTAATGGCGGTCATCTGGGGGATGCCGACTCCCGCTATAACTCTTGTGGTGCATATGGAACCGGGACCGACTCCTACCTTAACTGCATCTACACCGGCTTTTATCAAAGCTTCCGCCCCTTCAGCCGACGCCACATTTCCTGCTATAAGTTCGCACCCGGGGAAATTGATCTTAGTATCTTTTATAGCGTTGAGAACTCCTGCAGAATGACCATGTGAGGTATCGATGACTATAACATCAGCGCCGGCAGCGAGCAGGGCATCGATTCTTTCATCTCTATCGATTATTCCAACTGCACCGCCTACCCTCAACCTTCCCAGGGAATCCTTACAGGAATTAGGATATTTCTTTATTTTTTCTATATCTTTAATTGTAATCAGCCCCTTTAAATTATATTCATCATCTACAACAAGGAGCTTTTCAATTCTGTGTTTATGGAGTAGTTTTTTTGAATCTTCGAGTGAAATATTTACAGAAACTGTCACCAGATTCTCACTGGTCATAACGTTGGAAACCGGTTGATCAAGATTAGTTTCAAACCTGAGATCACGATTCGTCAGGATCCCCACAAGTCTATGATTCTTTACGACAGGAACACCTGATATCCTGTACCTGCTCATTATATCGAGGGCATCACTTACTTTTTGTTCAGGCTCTACGGTTATCGGATCAACAATCATACCACTCTCCGATTTTTTTACTTTATCGATCTCAAGAGCTTGCCTTTCGATACTCATATTCCTGTGAATGATTCCTATCCCACCTTCCTGGGCCATGCATATGGCGGTTTCGGACTCTGTTACGGTATCCATTGCCGCACTCATTAAAGGAACATTTAAACGTATATTATTTGTAAGTAATGTAAAAACACTGACGTCCCTCGGTAGGACACTCGATTCTGCCGGAATGAGCAAAAGATCATCAAAGGTAAGACCCTCTTTTATTTCATCTTCTAACATTTTACGCCTCCGTACATAATAAAAGTGACTAAAGTTTAAAGTGAGTTAAAATAACTAAAGTAGTGCAGGGCTAAAGCCCTGCGCTAAGGTTTGATTTTACATGTGTGATAGCCAATAGCGACAATCTCGTAAAAAGTCTTTTTCTGTCACCCAAAATCATGTCCTGAACTTGTTTCAGGATCATTCAGGGTCTCTAACTTGCTGAAATAATTAGATGCTGAAACAAGTGAGATCCTGAAACAAGTTCAGGACGACAAAGAGCACACTTTCTGACTTTTTACGAGTGCATCAATAGCAGTTGACATAAGCTTTCAGCTTCTCTTTTCTGCAACGTTTCTTATATAATAATGACAGCCGTCAAGTGGAATGAAATAATCGTTTCTTTCTCTATCATATTCTATGTAGTTTGCAATTTGATAGTAACTTGCCCTCAAAAACCTTGCGTAAAACTTATTATTTTTTACAGAACAATACAGGACATTATCTTTTTCTATCCAGAGTGTGCTCGGATCCAGTTTCTCTTCTGTCTGATCGTTCAGCAGAATGTATAAAGCCTTACCTTTAACACCTTTTGAACGTGATTGGCGAACCATTTTCACCACAAACGGGGTATCCTCGACATCCAGATAGCACCTCTCATCTTTAATTTCGACAATATATCTTCCCAGCTCATCCCGTTTCAGGTTTTTATAAAAAAAGTTGACTATCTCCTTTCTAAACATCTCTACATCTCTGTAATACCACACACCTTCTTTATCTATTCTGATATTGCATGGAGTAATACCGTCACCATTGGTTGTTTTCATGTAAACACCCTGTCAGCAAGACAAAATGAATGGTTGTTCGTCTGTAACCTTCCAATCCTTTATTTTTGCTGAAATCTGACAGATGATAGTTAAAAAACCTTTCTGCTATCAAGAAGAATGGTCACTGGACCATTATTTATCAGCTCAATCTTCATCATCTCCTGAAATTTCCCTTCTTTTACCACACTTATCATACTGTTTGCCTTCTTTACAAAATATTCGTAAAGCTCACTGGCCAGTTCAGGCTCCGCTGCGTATCCAAAAGACGGCCTTCTTCCTTTACGACAGTCAGCCAGTAAGGTAAATTGAGATACCACAAGCATGCTGCCCGAGATCTCCAGTAGAGAGAGGTTCATCTTTCCATCAGAATCCTCAAATATCCTGAGATTGGCTACCTTTTCAAGAAGGTAATCCGCATCCTCTCTCCCATCTCCTTTTTCAACTCCGAGCAGAATCAGGATGCCCCTGCCTATGGATGATATTTCCTGCTCACCTACACTAACTTTAGCATAATCAACTCTTTGAACAACGACTCGCATAAAAACCTATTCCTTGTAGAACTTTGGTGTAAGCTAACAGCCAAATATTGGTTTGCATGTTAACAATAAACATTTTTCGCTTCAAGGTTTTTCTCGTTAACTTCATTCAATACCCCCAAGCCCCCCAAGCCCCGCCTTACAGGCGTGGAGCTTTACTTTTTACGAAGCCATCAACCTTGACAAGATCGTAAAAAGTCATAAACTGCACCATTTGTCATCCTGAACTCGTTTCAGGATCTCACTTGTTTCAGCATCTAATTATTTCAGTAAGTTGGAGACCCTGAATGATCCTGAAACAAGTTCAGGACATGATTTTGGGTGACAAAAAATGACTTTTTACGAAGCCATCAACCTTTGAGCAAATAATTCCCGTATATATTATTCAAATTTTCATTCAATCCCGTTTAACGTTTTTTTCAATATTTTCCATTCTTACACCGTATTTCTAAATCAATAAATCATTACAATCTACATATATGTCTTGAACATTAAAGTGTTACAAGTTTTTTGCAGAAATTACTCAAACTGGCATGATAATTTCATTCTTAAAAGGTAAAGAAGAAAACGGAGAGACAGAAAGGAGGCTTAAATCATGAAAAAGACACTTTCAACAGCAATAGTCGCGGTTTTTGTGGTGCTGACCACAGCTACATTCGGATATGCCGAATATGTCGCTACAGGAGCGAGCAATTTCCCTTACTTTCATCTGGGATGTTTAATTATCGGCGGTTTGATCATCACTTCTCTTAAGTACAAATATCAGAGAATGTATCTCAGCGAAGCTATCGGTTCCTTCGCGCTTTATGCTATTCTCATTGCCCTCTTTACCGCACCTGTAGTAGATGTCCTTAGATCTATCGTCAGCTAAAAGGTGAGTTCCTCATCCGGCAGGGCGGGGGACTCATCTTCCACCTCATTTTAGAGGGGAGGGTTGGAAAAATGTTAGCGGTTAGAAGTAAAAAAAACAAAATATCATATTCAGCCATACTGATGTTGAGTGCATGGGGATTTGTCCTTGTTGTTTCCTCGTTTCTGTTTTTCTATATAGGATACTGGCTGGACGAAAAGTTTAATACGGCTCCTACCTTTATGATAGGATTGTTTATGCTTGCCATATTCTTATGCATAGGAAGGTTCTATCAAGAGGTTTGGCTAAAGAGAAAAATATGGTAAAAAATATTGATATTATTTAGGCAATATCAGTATCCTGTTCCAGTTCTGTCAATATAAGCTCAAAATGATGGTTATTCGATTTTTTCATGGAAGGTAATTTATATTTTACCATATTCCACCTCAAATCCCAAAAAGCTCACCGTGTCATTGGGATATTGCAAGCAAAAAACCAGCTCATCCTCTAACAACTCCCTTTTTGTCTTTTTCTTTATTTTTATTATCTGCCTTTCAGAAACATTTGCAAAAATAGTGTATTTCATTTAAAACGGTTATGTGAAGTTTCCTGCCCACAAGGCTGGAAAGCTTTGAAAAATGGTTTTTCAATGCTCAGAACATTTTTTCGACCATTCTATGTCCTGATTGCGCCCTCAAAACCACATTTTTCAGTTTTTCAAAGGTCTGAGACCTTTGAATTTTGCCGGAAATAGCCTAAATTGATAGGGGTAGGAACGATACATTGGTTTGTATCGCCCCTCCCTCCGAACCGGACTTGCGGATTTCCCGCATCCGGCTCTCCAGTCGGTGGTTTTACCTCATTGAGGACTGGCGCAACATACAATGGGCTTCCACAAGAC
>JAUSPI010000075.1 GCA_030655775.1 Syntrophales bacterium | reverse complement strand
ATATGTCTTTATCTATCCATGTCGTGTGGTCCTGTCCATTATGTTTCAGACTGAAAAATAACTTATTCCCGCCATGCTCTACATCCGCCTCGGTCCAATATGAGACAACCCTTTTCCCAACAGCCTTGCTTATCCTGTTGCCTGTCTTGGAGAGCACGTCATCGTCCTCAAAATCTTTTTTGGAAAAGGATGGATCGCCAGCCAACAATCTGATGATTTCTTGATCCTTTCCGCTATTGTGAAACTTTTCCAGTATGGCATCAAGCCTTATGGCCTTCTTTATCAGGCCCAGCAGTTTGGAGCCCGTGATAATACTTCCATCTCCGGTCACAACCCGGACCTTTTCCGCCCCGCTCGTGAGAATATACTCATCCATTTCCTCTTCGCTGCTTATATACCACTCCTTTTTCTTGTGCGTGATCCTGAATAGGGGGGGCTGGGCTATATAGAGATAGCCCCGCTCAATCATTTCACGCATATATCTAAAAAAGAAGGTTAAGAGCAGGGTTCGGATGTGGGCTCCATCGACATCCGCATCGGTCATAATGATAACCTTATGATAGCGAAGCTTCGTTATATTATAATCTTCCTCCCCTATACCGGCACCAAGAGCGGTGATAATGACCCTGATCTCGTTATTGTTGAGCATCTTGTCAAGGCGTGCCTTTTCGACATTCAAAACCTTTCCCCGAAGCGGCAGAATGGCCTGATTACTCCTGTCTCTCCCCTGTTTTGCGGAGCCACCCGCTGAATCTCCCTCAACAATATACACCTCACTCCGTGCAGGGTCTTTCTCCTGACAATCCGCCAATTTCCCTGGAAGAGAGGTAACCTCTAGAGCGCTTTTTCTCCGTGTCAACTCCCGCGCCTTCCGTGCGGCATCCCGCGCCCGTGCCGCGTCTATGGACTTGGAGACGACCTGCCGTGCGATGGCGGGGTTCTCTTCGAAATAATTCCCTAGCTTATCATAGACAACGGCTTCCACCAGGCCCTTGACTTCGCTGTTCCCGAGCTTCGTCTTTGTCTGTCCCTCAAACTGAGGATTTTTTAATTTAACGCTGACCACACAGCCCAGCCCTTCCCTGACATCTTCTCCCTTCAGAGCTGTTTTATCGTTTTTTCCGATACCGCTGGTGGTAATATAGTTGTTGATCACCCTCGTAAGGGCGGACCGGAACCCGATCATATGCGTTCCGCCCTCGGTGGTGTTGATGCTGTTCGCATACGAAAAAACATTTTCCATGTACCCTTCATTGTATTGAAGGGCCACTTCCACTGAACAGTCATCCTTTTCGCCATTGATGTAGATGGGCTTGTTGTGAAGGACCTTTTTATTTCGGTTAATATACTCAACAAATGAAACAATCCCCCCCTTATAGAAGAATTCGTTTTTTTTGTCGGTTCTCTCATCATCAATAACGATCTTGATTCCCGGATTTAAAAAAGCAAGTTCTCTCAGTCTGTTTGAAAGGATGTCAAAGCTGAAATCAATTTCCTCAAAGATCTCCGCATCCGGCAGGAAGGTTATTTTCGTCCCCCTTCTCTTGGTCTTTCCAACCTCTTCAAGGGGATGGGTAGGAAAACCTTTTTTATACGATTGTCTATATACCTTACCGTCTCTACGCACCTCCAGTTCAAGATATTCAGACAGGGCATTGACCACGGAAACACCCACTCCGTGAAGTCCACCTGATATCTTATAGCTGTCGTTGTTAAATTTGCCCCCCGCGTGGAGCTTGGTCAGCACCACCTCGGCCGCAGACACCTTTTCCGTCTTGTGCATGTCCACGGGGATTCCCCTTCCATTATCTTCGACCGTAACGCTGTTATCAACGCGTATTTTTACCTGTATTAAATCACAATACTCAGCAGACGCCTCATCAACACTATTATCCACAACCTCATATACAAGATGATGAAGCCCTTCCTTGCCGGTACTGCCTATATACATGGCCGGCCTTTTCCTGACAGCCTCAAGCCCATCAAGAACCTTTATATTATCAGCGCTATATGAATTTTCCAATCCCGTTTAATCCAATCCTTTCTCAGTTCTTAGTTTTATAGGCATCACAACACACATATAGGCATCGCTTCCGGCAGATCTGACAACACCGGGACCATCGCCACTTCTTATTTCAAAAGACACGACATCCCCATCAATGGGGTCCATGGCATCTATGAGGTACCGTACGCTATACCCCACCTCCATCTTTTCCCCTTCATAGGACACATCTATTTCATCCTTTGCCTCACCGACGTCCGGATTGGTAGAGGTTAAGACCATTCTTTGATCATACACCTCTATCTTCACGCCACTGAACTTCTCGGTAGACATGACACTCATCCTCTTGAGAGAGTGAAGTATCTTATCCCTATCTAGCTGTATTTCCACTCCCCCCTCTTGCGGTATTACTCGCCTGTAATCAGGATACTCTGAGTTAATAAGACTGACCCTTAAGACCGTATCCTGTTTCTTCACCACACAGACACCGTCCGTCACACACATATCAACATCATCATCACCCGCTTCAACCAGTTTTCTAATCTCAGAAACTCCCTTGCGCGGTATTATGACACCCTTTATATTCAGATTATCGTTTCCCTCTAAAGGCATCTTCACAAGAGATAATCTATGACCATCAGTGGCAACCACTGCAATATTTCCGTCTATTATCTCAAAGAAGACCCCATTCAGGTTCGGCCTCATATCATCCTGAGAGATTGCAAAAAACGTCTTTTCAAAAACATTTTTTAATACATCACAGGGTATGCTGATAGACTCCATATTTTCGATATCCGAAACCTCCGGAAAATCTTCAGCAGAGATACCAGGGATCTTATATATTATCTTCCCGCATGTCACAGTTACCCAGTTATTTTCCAGAACCTTAAAATTAATAATCTCCCCATCTATTTCCCGGACCATCTCAAAAAGTTTTCTAGCCCCAACCGTGATTTCTCCCGGAGTGATAATCGTAGCGGCATAGTATGATATTAAACCGACTTCCCTATCGGTAGCAGCTATCCTGACCCTTTCAGATTGTGTTCTTATGAGAATATTATTAAGAATTGGGAGGGTTGTCCTTTTTTCTACAATACTTAAGGTTTTTTGAAGGCCCTCTAAAAAAACATCTCTCTTGATAGAAAATTCCATATGGTCACCTATTATTTAAAAGATATGTGATTAAAAAAAACTATAGTAGTAATAGTAGTACCTGTTGATATAGTGAAACTTTTCTATAAGTGTTTTTAATAATTAATTATATTACTAAATATACCCCTTAATAACATGTTAATAGCTGGTGTGTAAAATCATCTCTATCTCTTCCATTATCTTTCTTATTTCATAATCCTTTTCCATCATTTTTTTAATCTTATTATTTGAGTAAATAACCGTAGAATGATCCCTTCCTCCCACCTTTTCTCCTATATCAGGAAAAGAGTTATTGGTCAGCTTTCTCGCCAAATACATCACGCTCTGGCGTGCGAGCACAAGATTTTTATTCTTTTTTGGAGACCGTATATCTCCTACTCGAATATTAAATTTTTTCCCTACTGCTTTTAAAATTTCATCTATAGTAACCTCCCTCTTTGCCGCGTGTTTCAGGAGGTTCTTTATAACATCCCGTACGATCTCTATCTTAATTTCCTTGCCCGTCAGAGAGGAATATGCCGCTATCCTGGTGAGGATCCCTTCCAACTCCCTTATATTTGAATCTGCGACAGAAGCTATATAATGGGTGACCTCGCTTGATATATCAAGACTATTTTCCTGTGCCTTCTTTTCGATAATTGCGATCCTCGTTTCGATATCCGGAGGCTGAATGTCTGCTATCAAACCCCACTCAAACCGTGACCGAAGCCTACCTTCAAGATTTTGTATTTCCTTTGGAAATTTATCACTTGTCACAACAATCTGCTTCCCTGAATCGTGAAGGGTATTGAAGGTGTGAAAAAATTCTTCCTGGGTTCTTTCCTTGCCCGCAATAAACTGAATATCATCAATAAGAAGTGAGTCTATCTTTCTATATTTTTCCCTAAAATTCGACATCTTATCGTATCGGATAGAATATATAAGCTCATTCATAAATTCCTCTGCCGACACGTAGAGAACATTTTTTTTAGGGTAGAGGGAAACGGTATGGGCACCTATGGCGTTTATAAGGTGCGTCTTTCCCAGACCGACCCCGCCGTAAACAAATAGAGGGTTATAATTACGTGCGGGCTGTTCCGCCACTGAAAGCGCGGCGGCATGGGCAAACTGATTGGACGACCCTACAACAAATCGTTCGAAGGTGTATTTCAAATTAAGGGATGAGTGCAGGCGAACAGGGTTGCTTTTAACGGTTCTTGGGACACTCATTCCACGTGATGTATCACTGTCCTCCGACTTACTGACAACGAATTTTATCGCTACATCGATACCCGACACGTTTGAAAGAGAGCTGCCGATCAGGTCGATGTAATTTTCAACAAGCCAGTCCTTAAAGAACTTATTGGGCACCCCTAGAAGCACATTATTATCTTCCAGCGAAACTACCCGTATAGGTTTTATCCAGGTTTCAAAGTTTTGCTGGCTAACCTTTTCTTTAATTATTTTAACGCCTTCGTTCCAGAATGCTTCCAATTTATAAACCCTTATACACAGTGTTATCAACAGGTGTTAATAAAGTCGCTCAGCTTTTCTTGTCACAATCGGCATATTACCGGTTATCCCCGCTCATGATGACATCCGATACCCTGTCCAGGTCATCGGCTGATAGAAACCGTATTTCTATAAGGCCTCCCTTGCTCAGTTGTTTTATGGTGGTCCTCGCCATTAATTGTTCAGACATTTTATTTTCAAGGGCTGTAATATCCGGGTCTTTCTTTACCTCTTGTTTCTTTTTAGGTTGGGCAGGGTTTTCTTTAACCAGCTTTTCAGCTTCTCTGACACTGAGTTTTTTCCTGATGATCTCACGCAGGGCGGCGATCTGCCCCTCCTGTGAATCAACAGACAAAATAGCCCGCGCATGTCCTGCAGAGATTTCTTTCTTTATCAGCGCGTCCTTTGCTTCTCCAGGAAGATTCAGGAGGCGAAGGGCATTTGCTATAGTTGATCGCTCTTTGCCTACCCGTGACGATATTTCGTCCTGAGAAAGGTGAAATTGTTCTATCAGGGTGTGGTATGCCCCCGATTCTTCTAAGGGGTTCAACTCCTCGCGCTGGATATTTTCTATGAGAGACAACTGTGCTACGTCCAGATCTTGTGTCTTGTACCTGATCAGGATGGGAACATCTCGCAGTCCTGCAGCCTGGGCTGCTCTCCACCTGCGTTCTCCGGCGATAATTTCATAACCTGTATCAGTTTCGGACTTTCTCACAAGAATCGGTTGCAGCAAACCGTTTTTTTTGATGGAATCTGAGAGCTTTTTTTGTTCGTGCCCATCAAACACCTTCCTGGGCTGGAACCTGTTCGGTGATAATTCCTCAATTCCGCACATGGCAAAATGTGGTTTATCGGCCGGATCTTCCAGAAGATCCGGGAATATGGCGCCGAGCCCCTTCCCTAAAGCGTTTTTCTTAGACATTATACCCTTCCATTTGCCATGATTTCCCGTGCCAGTTGCATATATGAAACTGCGCCGCGGGACTGGATATCGTATAGTATAATAGGCAATCCATGACTGGGACTTTCGGAAAGCCTGACATTTCTTGGTATGACGGTTTCAAACACGGTAGACCCAAAAAACTTCCGGGCCTCTTCGGCTACCTGGTGGGAAAGCCGGTTTCTCTGGTCGAACATGGTCAGTAATATACCAGCCAGTGACAAAGATGGATTAAGCCGGGCCTGTACCAGTTTAACACTGTTAAGCAATTGCCCCAAGCCTTCCAGTGCAAAGAATTCGCATTGCAATGGAATTATGAGCGAATCGGATGCTACAAGGGCATTAACGGTCAAAAATCCAAGAGACGGAGGACAATCAATTATAATAAAGTCATAAGGGGTGTCAATTTTTTTTAGAAAGTTTTTCAGCCTTTTTTCTCTGTCCTTGAGCGATACGAATTCTATTTCAACGCCTATAAGGTTCTGGTTAGAGGGGATAATGTCAAGAGTTTTGATATCTGTCTTACATACAATTTCCTGAAATGGGGCATCTTGAACCAAGCCGTAGTAGAGATTTTTTTCATGTATCGTGGATGGGTCGATACCCACACCACTGGTAGCGTTTCCCTGAGAGTCACAATCTATCAGGAGGGTTTTTTTTTCTGCAGCAGCCAGAGAAGCCGATAAATTAATGGCTGTCGTTGTTTTCCCGACGCCCCCCTTCTGGTTGGCTATGCATATAATTTTACTCATTTTTTAAAGAGGTTCTTTCTGTAAATTTACGTTCAGAATAACACCGGTATGCTAGCATACAACATGGCATTTGAGAAGCAGTAATTTAGACGAGCAGCCCCTCGGTTATCTGGTTAGTAACACTCAATTTATGACAGACCCTTGGTGAAACAGAGGAGTTTTCTTGATTCGCCCGTTATGGGAAGTTCTATCTCATGGGACCCCGTCAACGCAAGGCCCGTTTTTCTGATTGCCCCAGCCGCCTCTTCAAGCTCGTTATCCGCGTTTTTTCCCTTCATGGCGATGAGGATCCCGCCATCGGACAGAAAAGGCTCGCCCACGGTGAGAAAATAGGGAATTTTGAAGGCCGCCCTGGAGATGACGATATCAAAAGAACCCCTGTAGTTTTTCTCAAGCGTTAATGATTCTGCCCTGTCGTTTACGACCGAGATATCCCTCAGCCCGAGCTTGCGGATGACGCTCTTGAGAAAAGAGGTCTTTTTGCGGGATGAATCGAGGAGAGTAACGCGCAGTGATTCCCTTGTTATTTTGAGCGGAATTCCGGGCAGACCGGCCCCTGTCCCTATATCCAGTAGTTTTGAATGACCGTCTTTGATAAGACGTGCAGGGGCGAGAGAGTCGATCAGGTGTTTGATTATATCAAGGGGGGATTTCAGTGAGACAAGCGACATCTTTTCGTTCCAGAAGAGCAGCTCCCGGGAATATTCCATGAGAAGGTCTAGCTCGTGACCAGAGAGGGGTATGCCAATCTCCCCAGCGGCCCCGGCGAGCACATCACGTGTGTTTTTCATTTGTAATCCATCAGATCCCATAAGGGCAAAGGCACGAGGAATGATGGCAAGAACCTTGAAAATCCGGGTATACTCCTAAAATCATATTTTCAAAGGTTTAGATCTGCCATGGAAGACCTCAGCAAGTTATGATATAGCACAACCGGTCATGGATTCTAGGCCAAGAGCAATCTTTATGCAATACCAAAAAGGGCAGGGGCGGAACATGGAAAAGGCAAAAATGGAGAATCTGACAGTAGTACTGAACAAGCCGAAACATCCGGGCAATATCGGGTCTGTTGCCCGGTGCGCTAAAAATATGGGGATACGCAGTATAATCGTCATCGATCCCCTGAATGCCGATAGGGAAAAAATCGAACAGTTGTCGACCCATTTTGCACTAGATATCGTTGAAAAAATACAATATTTTGACAGATTGGATCAGGCCCTTGCTCCCTTTCAGTATGTTGTGGGGACAACCGGACGATCGGGAGACACCAGCCTGAAAAGGTCGATGATATATCCACGGAAAATGGCGGAAGAGATCGTTGGTAGATCTCAGAACAACAAGGTGGCGCTGGTCTTTGGCCCCGAAGACCGGGGGCTTACCAACAGGGAGCTCACATACTGCGATCTGCTCGTAAAAATTCCCACGTCGGATGACTTGAAATCCATCAATCTTTCGCATGCGGTCATGATTATCTGCTATGAGATCTTTACCGCATGTTCCGAGGAAACATCCGTTTTCACCCAGAAACTGGCTACGGTGGCGGAGAGCGAGGCAATGTATGATCATCTGAAAGAGATCTTTCTGCGGATAGGCTTCATAAAGACGCAGAACCCGGATTACTGGATGACAAATGTGCGGCGATTCTTTTCGAGGACCACACTGCTTGCCAAGGATGTGAAAATAATACGGGGCATATGTCATCAAGTCGACCTGTATGGGAGAAAAAAGACCCCGTAAGCCTCGACCGGGGTGAACACCATAAAAGAACTTGACTTTTACGTATGCGAACCTTACCTTATCTCCTTATGACAGCGTGATGGGTGACGGCACGCATCGTTACTGTTTGTAGATGGTTCGCACGATAACGATGCCGCATGGTTCCTGAGGGATACCATGCCGGCGATAGAGGGGATTCGGATGATTGTAGTGACGGGGGGAGCGGGATTTATAGGCAGCGCGGTTGTATGGAAGCTGAATACACAGGGGTTTGATGATATTGTCATTGTTGACAGCCTCGGGATGTCCGAGAAGTGGAAGAACCTAGTCAACAGACGGTTTGCGGATTATCTGGACAAGGAGGATTTCCTTGAGCTGGTTCTCGATGATGCCGTGCCGTTCGATGTTGAGGCCATTGTTCACATGGGCGCGTGTTCCTCAACCACGCAGCAGGATGCGGATTACCTGATGGAGAACAATTATCGTTACACCGCCCAGCTTGCGAGATGGGCGGTCGAAAAGGATATACGCTTCATCTACGCGAGCAGTGCGGCTACCTATGGAGAAGGTGCTTTGGGATTTTCCGATGATGAGAGCGTAAGCACGCAGCTGCACCCCATCAATATGTATGGGTATTCCAAACAGTTGTTTGACCTGTGGGCCCTGAGGAATGGCCTGGGGAACAAGATTACGGGAATAAAATTTTTTAATGTCTTCGGGCCGAATGAATATCACAAGGGGGACATGCGGAGCGTTATTCACAAATCGTTCGGGCAGATTCGTGAAACGGGGAGCGTGACGCTCTTCAAATCTCATCGGCCTGATTTCCGGGACGGTGAGCAGAAGCGAGATTTTGTGTATGTAAAGGATTGTGCGGACGTGATCTGGTGGTTCCTGGAAAACAGGGGGGTGACAGGACTGTTCAATCTCGGTACGGGACACGCCCGGACGTGGAACGATCTGACACGGGCGGTATTCACCGCCATGGACGTGAAGCCCAAAATTGAATACATAGAGATGCCTGAAGATATCAGGTCGCACTATCAGTATTTTACTGAGGCAAACATGGATAAGCTTAAATCGACGGGGTGTCCTGTACGGCCCATGTCGCTCGAGGATGCCGTGTCGGATTATGTGCAAAATTATCTGGCAAAGGGGTCGAAACATTTATAGCGGCTGAACATCAGAGAGGACAGAGAATGAAGATTGTGAGATTCCGCTCACCGAGCGGGGAGGTATTGTCTGGAGCGTTCGATCCCGACCTGCCGGACAGGGCCACGGTCATTGATGGTGATATCTTCGGAGAGATTGCACTGTCGAGCAGGGTGGAGCGTATAGAGACCCTCCTCCCCCCCGTCTCTCCGCCGAATATCATCGCCCTTGGCCTGAATTACGGGAAACATGCCGAGGAAACAGAGATACGGGAACCTGAGAGCCCGGTCATGTTTCTGAAGGCCACCACCAGCATCATTGGCCATGGAGCACCGATCGTGCTTCCCGCCGCAGGGCCCAACGAGGTGGACTATGAAGCGGAACTTGCCGTCATAATCGGGAAGAAGGCAAAAAATGTTTCGCGCGCCGAGGCCCTGAACTATGTGCTGGGATATACCTGCGCCAACGATGTCAGCGCCCGTGACTGGCAGGCACTCAAGCAGAAGAAACAATGGGCGAGGGGCAAGAGTTTTGATACGTTTTGCCCCATCGGGCCATATCTCGTGACGAAAAATGAGGTAAAAAACGCGGATAGGCTTAGAATCCGGGCGATGCTCAACGGTGAGATTATGCAGGATTCCAATACATCCGACATGATTTTCGACATCTCGGCAATAATCAGTGATATTAGCCGCTCCCTGACGCTCCTGCCCGGGACGGTAGTCCTGACGGGGACACCCGAGGGGGTGGGATTTACACGGATTCCTCCCGTATTTCTGAAAGAGGGGGATAATGTTACC
>JAUSPI010000074.1 GCA_030655775.1 Syntrophales bacterium | reverse complement strand
CACTCTCAGCCTCCTTAATTTTATTCAAGCTATTACTCCCTTATCCTGGCGAGAAAAACGCTCTATGCAGGGTCTGTGGCCTCATGGCGCACCTTATAGCGCGACTTGCTGTTTGCGCTTGGGCTTATGTCGAATATCCAGCTTCCGTATCATTTCTTGACTGAAATTCCAAAGTGTGCTAAAACTTAAAATTCAGTAAATAAAAAGCAGTAGGGAGTAGTGGTATGTTTAGAGTAGGAGATTTGGCGGTTTACCCGGCACAAGGTGTGGGGGTGATAAAAGCTATAGAAAAGAAAGAAATCATGGGGAATAATCAGCTTTTTTATATTATGAAGATACTGGGAAACAGTATGACGATCATGATTCCCACAGACGGTGCAGAATCTGTTGGATTGAGAGAAGTTATTTCAGAAAAGGAAATCCCCAGGGTTTATGAGATTCTTAAAGACAGGGATATAATATTAGACAAACAGACTTGGAATAAAAGATACAAGGAATATCTTGCAAAAATAAAGACAGGATCGGTTTTTGAGATTGCCAGGGTACTGAGGGATCTTTTTATATTAAAGCATAGTAAAGACTTATCCTTTGGTGAGAGAAAGATGATGGATACCGCAAAGAATCTATTGATAAAAGAAATGTCGGTTGCAACTTGTGATGAAGAGACTCAAATAGAACAGAACATCAACGCTATATTTCCTATGAATTGATTGTTTGCCACTGCGGCAGAAGTACTTTTGTCTGCAGTCCTTCATGGATACTTTTTCTCTTAAACAAAGACTTCGCCCCTGCTTTCCATAATAAGGGAGCCGAACAAGAGCCCGGTTACCACCACAAGATATAAGGGGGGGATGTGACTACAATCCTTATAGACTTTAATAATCATAAATTATTATATAAAGGAGGTGATTCAACTGATTATAAGATTTCTTTTAATTTTAGTATGTTCTGTAAGTGGTTTTTTTATCGCTCGTGGGCATTACGGGTTTCCGCAATCATTGATAGGTTTATTATTTGGATTTTTAGTTTCTATAATTGTTATACAAATAGAGCAGGTGATAAGGAAGGTATCAATCAGAAGTATAGCTGGTGGTGTTGTTGGGACGATCATTGGTCTTTCGATTGCTTCCCTCATTGCCTATAGTTTGAGATTTTGGGCTAATCAGGAACAGGAAATTGTAACGTGGATATATGTCGCGTTGACCTGTATTCTTGGATATCTTGGCCTGGTGATTGGATCGAAAAAGAGTGAGGAAATCAGTTTTACGGTGTTCGGGTCCTTTAAGAAGGGGTTAAAGAGTAGCAATGATTACAGGATCCTTGATACGAGTGTTATCATTGATGGCAGGGTAGCTGATATCTGCGACACGGGTTTTATAGAAGGCGATTTAATCGTCCCTCAGTTTATACTGGATGAGTTGCAGCACATTGCGGATTCTTCTGATTCGATGAAGCGTTCACGTGGCAGAAGGGGACTGGATGTCTTGAACCGGATGCAAAAAAGCGTCAATATTAACATTGAAGTTGTGGATCAGGATTTTCCAAAAATAAAGGAAGTTGATTCAAAGCTTGTTGCCCTGGCAAAGAAGATGAATGGTAAGCTTATAACGAACGATTTTAACCTTAACAAAGTTGCCGAATTACAGGGTATCAAAATTTTGAATGTGAATGAACTTGCCAATGCATTGAAACCCGTTGTGTTGCCCGGTGAAGTTGTGTCGGTTAAGATCATTAAGGAAGGGAAGGAACCAGGGCAAGGAGTTGCCTATCTTGATGATGGTACAATGGTTGTTGTTGATCATGCTAATAAATATTTGGGTGAGAATGTTGAGGCATTGGTAACGAGCGTACTTCAGACAACGGCAGGCAGAATGATATTTTCTGAACTTAAGGAAGTTGTTCCTGAAAAGAAAGTGTACAGGGCGAATTCTCGTCACTGAGGTGGGACGAAGAGTGCCCCCGCGAATCGATCAGTTGAAGTGATTGTGTGACCGGGAGCGCACCCGCAAGCCCCGCCTTGTAGGCGGGGTAAGGGGCGCAATATAAAACAAACATATTCCTTACCGGGAAGCCCCGCCCTGTGGGCGGGGAGCTTCACTTAGGAGTGTAGTTTTGTTAGTCTGAGTTCATTTCAGAAATTCACAATACATTGAAACAAGTTCAGGATGAAGCAAGCAGCGGTACAGCAAGGATTTCAAGTCGCAACATGAGGCTACTGCAAAATCTGAGTTAGGGCCCGGGATGCTCTGAGAGCCCCGGGCCTTTTATATTGAGGTGTTAGTAATCGGCTATTAATTTTAGCATGAACAGGAGATTAGAGTCTTTATTCTCAACAACTGCGTTTTTTGCGCAGATGTTGGTACCAGTTCAAGCAGCAAGATTTAGTTAAGAGTGTAAAGTGAACTAAAGTGAGCTAAAGTGCCTAAAGTTAAAAAATGCGCTTTCAGCGCAGCCTGTTTCGAATTTGACCGCGCCGAAGGCGTGTACATTAACTTTAGCTCACTTTAGGCACTTCAAACTTTAGGCACTTTTGGGGTTGCGGCTTTGCTGCTTTAGGCAAAAGACTGTTTTGCTCTCAGAATAATATTTTTAAAACTCCATGCAGCTTTTGGTAGTTGTGCAGAACTTTTGTGTGTAAGGTGTATCAATGAAGACCGTTGCGATTATACCTGCCGGTGGGTTGGGAAGAAGGATGGGGCATGATCTCTCCAAGCAATATTTGGTGCTTGATGACGTCCCGGTATTAGTCCATACTTTGAGTAAATTTGAACGAGCATCGATTATTGATGATGTAATATTGGTGGTTCCTGAGGATTATGTGGAATATTCCAAGAGGGAGATCGTTGAGAAATACGACCTCTCAAAGGTGGGAAGTGTCCTGGCAGGGGGAAAGGAAAGGCAGGATTCCGTTAAGAGGGGTCTTGATACAGTCGATGATAATACTGATATTGTCGTAATTCATGATGGTGTCAGGCCGTTTGTTTCGGAGGAGTTGATAAGCGTTTCTGTTACCGCGGCGCTGGAGCATAGTGCGGTGGCACTCGGTGTTCCCGTTACGGATACAGTCAAATCCGTTGACGGTGACGGATTCATTGAAAGGACGGTTGACAGAAAAAGCCTGTGGTCGGCTCAGACCCCGCAAACCTTCAGGAGGGAGATTATTAAAAAGGCCTACGAAAAGGCCTATGATGATAATTTTTATGGGACGGATGATGCCTCACTTGTAGAACGTATCGGCATTAATGTCAGAATGATAATGGGGTCTTATGATAATATAAAGATCACGACTCCGGAGGATCTTGTCGTAGGGGAAGAAATAATAAAGAGAGTTCAGAGTTAAAAGTTCAGAGTTCAAAGTTTCCAACCCGGAACTCTGAACTCGGAACTCAAATACAAGGAATGATCTATGAGAGTTGGTTTTGGATATGACAGTCACAGGTTTGTTGAAGGTAGAAACCTTGTTCTCGGTGGCACGGAGATACCGCATGAGGAAGGGCTCCTTGGTCATTCTGACGCAGATGTTCTCTTGCATGCTATATGTGATGCGATACTCGGTTCGATAGCTGAGGGAGATATAGGAAGACATTTCCCCGATAAAGATCCTGCATATAAAGGCGTATCCAGCCTTAAACTTCTCATGGAGGTTCAGAATATCGCGGATAAAAAAGGTTTTTATGTGAACAATATTGATTCAACGGTAGTTCTGGAGAAACCGAAGTTGAGAGAATATATCCATGAAATGACCGTGAACATTGCCACTGTGCTCAACATACCGGTAAACATGGTAAATATAAAGGCCACCACGAATGAAGGGATGGGCTTTATTGGCCGCGGTGAGGGGGTTGCCGCATTTGCTGTCGCTCTGGTAAAGGAAAAGAAGGGATAAGCCATCAGCAGTTGGTGATTGCCCATTGTTAAGATAAAGAAAATCTGTTTTAAACTTGGGCTTTTTTACTGAATACTGCGAGAGCTTTGCATAATACCAACATTGTCATTGCGAGCGAAGCGAAGCAATCTCATAACATATTGATAATTCATAAGATTGCCGCGTCGCTAAAGCTCCTCGCAATGACCAGAATTGCAGTTTTGCAAAGCTCTCAACTGCATACTGCATACTGAATGCTCAATACTTATAACAGGTCAACAAAAATGTCTGAGAAACCACGAGTAAGATTTGCACCCTCTCCTACCGGGGATCTTCATGTAGGAAATGCCAGAACCGCCCTTTTCAATTGGCTCTTCGCCAGACATTATGGGGGAGATTTTATCGTCCGGATTGAGGATACCGATAGGGCAAGGACGTCAGAAAGATTTGAAAAAGGGATTCTTCAGGACTTGAGATGGCTTTCTATTGACTGGGACGAGGGACCTGAAAAAAATGGTGAATTTGGCCCGTATCACCAGTTTGAAAGGCTTGATATATATGACCATTACCTGAAAAAACTTATAGAAGAAGATAGGGTATATCGCTGTTACTGTACCGATGATGAACTTGAAGCAGAGAGGAAAGCCCTTCTTTCGAAGCGGATGATGCCGCGGTATATGGGAAGATGTAAAAATCTCTCTGACAAGGAAAAGAGAAGGCTTGAAGGTGAGGGGAGAAGGTCGGCCTTTCGCTTCAAGGTTGGAGAAGGCATCGTTGAGTTTAGCGATTTGATCCGTAGTGGTATGAAATTTGATTGTGATTCGATGGGAGATTTTATCGTAGTGCGTTCCAACGGTGTTCCAGCCTATAACTTTGCTGTTGTTATCGATGACCATCTCATGGAAATAACACATGTAATCAGAGGAGAGGATCACCTTTCTAATACCCCCCTTCAACTGCTTATCTATAAAGCGCTCGGTTTTAAGCCCCCCCTATTCGCGCACCATTCACTTATTTTAGGAAAAGACCGCTCAAAGCTGAGCAAGCGGCATGGCGCCGTTTCGGTTAAGGCTTTCAGGGATAAGGGTATTTTGCCCGATGCTTTTTTGAATTACCTTTCAATTCTTGGAAGTTCCTTTGCCGGGGTAAGGGAAATCTGCACCATTGATGAAATTATCAACGTTTTTTCTCTGGAAAAGGCTGGTAGAAGCGGAGCAATTTTTGATGAGGATAAACTGATATGGCTGAACAAAGCATACATAAGAAAATGTAATACTGAGAGACTGACTGAGCTATTGACCCCTTTTATTGAGGATGCGGGATATGATTGTGATACTATGGATCGCCGGTGGCTTCATTCCCTAGTGGAGGCTATAAAGGGCAACCTCGGTACACTTTCCGAAGCCGGAGAATATATTGATGTATTTTTTGATGAGAAGTATGAAATTCTGGAAGATGCCGCATCAATCCTTAAGGAGGGGTACGCCTCGACGGTTGTAAAATCCCTTCATGAAGCGTTGATGTCAGAAGATTGTACGGAAGATAATTTATACAGATGTATTGTCGATGCTGTCAGTAATAAAACGGGATTAAAGGGACAAAGGTTATTCATGCCTATACGAGCGGCAATAACCGGTAAGACCTGGGGTCCTGAACTCGACAGGCTTTTTGCCATACTTGGTAAAGAATCCCTTCTAAAAAGGGTTAAGGATGCCGCCGCCATCTAAAAACAAAACCACATTTTCAAAGCTTTCAACAAATAACAAACCAATATAATGAAAAGCTGATGGATGCCCCCTTTTCTCTCTTTTCCTTTTCTTTCTTGACCTTAATGTCCCTGGTGAGATATTATAAAAACCGTTTTTTAATGTTTTCAATAATAAGGATGAGGAGACCCAATGAAATTTATAGATGAAATAGATATAAAGGGGAAAAGAGTACTCTTCAGGTTCGATTTTAATGTTCCTCTGGATAGTGATTTAAACATTGTTGATGATACGAGGATAAGGGCTGTACTCCCCACTATCAATTATGCACTGGATGAGCATGCAAAGGTAATCATTATGTCTCATCTTGGGAGGCCAGAAGGTGAAGTTATTAAAAGGTTGAGCCTTGCTCCCGTGAGAAAAAGGCTGTCACGCCTGCTTGGTAAGCCGGTACAGATGGCCGATGATTGCATAGGCGACAACGTTAAAAGCATGATTGGTGAAATGGAACAGGGAGACATTCTTCTTCTTGAGAATTTAAGATTTCATCCGGGTGAAACCTCAAACTCTGATGTATTCGCGCGAGAGCTGGCAAGTTATGCGGATGTGTATATAGATGATGCCTTTGGAAATGCTCACCGGAGCCATGCATCAAATGTTGGTATTACCAGATTTGCCAGGGAGAGCGGGGCGGGTTTTCTCATGAAAAAGGAGCTTAGCTATTTTAGCAAAGCATTGGAAAATCCGGCGAGACCCCTTGTTGCCATAGTTGGTGGTTCGAAGGTGTCAGGCAAATGTGAAGCAGTTATTAATCTTATTAAAAAAGTGGATAAGATGATTATTGGCGGCGGTATGGCTTTTACCTTCCTTAAGGCAACTGGATGTGAGGTCGGCAAATCCATCGTAGAAGACGGTCTATTGGATAAAGCCACAGAGATTATAAAAACTGCCAGAGAATATGGTGTAAAATTTTATCTTCCCGTTGATTGTGTTATTGCTGAGGGAATGAGAGACGATGCTGAAACGAAGATTGTTACGGTGCAGGAAATCAATGCTAACTGGATAGGTCTTGATATAGGGCCTGCCACCATTACACTCTTTACCGAAGCATTAAGTAATGCAAAGACCATTATATGGAATGGGCCGATGGGTGTTTTTGAGATAGATGCTTTCAGCAGAGGGACATCCGCGCTGGCTCATAGCGTTGCAAGTTCTCATGCCCTTACTATTGTGGGTGGCGGAGATACGGATGTCGCGATTCACAGGGCAGGCGAAAGCGACAAGATTTCTTATATATCGACTGGTGGCGGGGCTTTCCTCGAACTCATGGAAGGAAAAGAGCTTCCGGCGGTTGCTGCCCTCAAGAAAGGGAATAGAGCAGGAAAGAAATAGATCCAGGCAGACAGCTGCCAACTTCTGTTCCTTTCCTGTCTGTCAGGCTCACATTGCAGGGCTGAAGCCCGCTACTGCCCTAATTCGACACTCAGAATTGTTGTATGATCGCTGAACGTTTATTGGTACGGGATGAGGAATCTCAAGATTATCGTAGAATATGATGGTACCGGTTACCACGGGTGGCAGCGGCAGCGTGGTGACATAACCATACAGCAAACAATTGAGGAAAAGGTTGGTGTTATTACTCAGGAAAAAATAAAGTTGATCGGTTCAGGCAGAACGGATGCCGGTGTTCATGCTATTGGACAGGTTGCAAATTTTAAGACAAAATCAAAGATTGCTGAAAGAAACCTTCTAAAAGGGATAAACAGCCTTCTTCCGGAAGACGTTGTTATTAAAAGCCTGGTGGAGGTAGATGAACGATTTCACGCAAGATATGATGCAAAGAGCAAGGTTTACCTTTATCAAATATTCAACAGTCCTGTTCCATCGGCTTTATACCGGAACTATTCATGGGTTGTACATTCTCCACTCGATATAGATAATATGAAAACTGCTGCCAGTCAGCTTATCGGGTCTCACGATTTTTCATCCTTCTGTGCCGCTAATAACGATACTTCGGATTATATAAGAAAAGTTGTAAATGTAAGCATTAATCAGGGGAAGGATGGTATAATAAGATTTTTCATAGAGGCCAATGGCTTCTTGAGATATATGGTGAGAAACATTTTGGGTACGCTGGTTGATGTGGGAAGAGGCAAGTTTTCACCGGCTAAATTCCTCGATATAATGAAGGCTAAGGATAGGAACATGGCGGGTATTACCGCACCGCCGCAGGGACTATTTTTAAAAGAAGTCAAATACTAAAGCGGCAAAGCCTCAATCCCCAAAGTGTCTAAAGTTTGAAGTGCCTAAAGTGAGCTAAAGTTAATGTGTGCGCCTTAGGCGCAGTTGATCTTGAAACAGGTTGCGCTGAAAGCGCATTCCTTAACTTTAGGCACTTTAGCTCACTTTACACTTTTAACTAAATTTTGTTGTTAAAAGCAGTTGTTGTGGATAAAGGCTCTAATGAAGGTTTTGGTGCTGGGACATAAAGGTATGCTCGGAAGCGACCTTATCTCCATACTGGGCGTTTCTCATGATGTGACGGGCAAGGATATTGAGGACTTTGACATTTCTTCTGCCCGGGATTGCAGGGGTATTATTTTAGAGTCCGGAGCAGATATTGTCGTGAATGCTGCTGCATACACAGATGTGGATGGCTGTGAATCAAACAGAGAGGAATGCTTTTCCGTAAATGCAGAGGGTGTAAAAAATGTTGCTCTGACATGTAAAGACCGGGGCATAAAAAATGTTCATTTCAGTACAGATTATGTCTTTGATGGAGAAAAGGGGAGTCCTTACATAGAAGGAGATGTATGCAACCCTCTCAGCGTATATGGTGAATCCAAGCTGAAAGGTGAATTGTACCTCAGGAACATCCTGGATAATTATATCCTTCTGAGAACCGCCTGGCTTTACGGGAAAAATGGAAATAATTTTGTAAGGACGATACTGGAAAAGACGAGAAGCGTGAACAAGCTGGAAGTAGTAGACGATCAGGTAGGCTCCCCGACCTATACCATGGATCTGGCCTCCGCAGTAAAGGCGTTAATTGAGGGCAATTATTCAGGTATCTTCCATGTGACTAACAGCGGAGAAGGCAGTTGGTATCAGTTTGCCGTAAAAATACTTGAATATGCCGGTATAACTGACATTAAAGTCGAACCGATAAAATCTGACGGTCTTGTGAGAAAGGCTGTCAGGCCTCGATATTCTGTTCTGAGCTGTAGAAAGTTCTTTAATGAAACAAAGGTGCCGCTGAGATCATGGCAGACGGCATTGAGTGATTATATTAGTAAAGAAGTGTAAAGTGAACTAAAGTGAGCTAAAGTGCCTAAAGTTAAGGAATGCGCTTTCAGCGCAGCCTGTTTCGGAATTGACCGCGCCGAAGGCGTGTACATTAACTTTAGCTCACTTTAGGCACTTCAAACTTTAGGCACTTAAACAATGAAGGTTCATCCTCTCAAAAATTCCGGCTTTGCCAGAACCTATGTAGTCGTTGGCCGACATGGTTTAATGGCAGTAGATGTGGGTAGTATCGGGAGTGCGGAAAATGTCGTAGAGTATGTTACAGGTACGCTCGGCAGGGACATGAAAGACATGCTGTATATTGTCTCAACACATTTTCACATAGATCATATCGGGGGGATAGGTTATCTCATTGACAGGTGTTCCCCGACTACAAAGATACTGTTCAATTACATCGTAGAAGACTATTTGAGAGGAGAGAGGAAAATATCCCTTATAAAGAACTGGTTTGTTGGTCTTGTGCCGGCATCCCTGGCGAGTACTCGATACATGAGGAGGTTTTCCCACCTGATGTTTGGAAGTCTTGCCGGCATTCCACTTCCATTTCTGAGGAATATAGTTAATCTTCCCTGCGAACAGGACAAAATCGGGTACTTCGGACGTGAAGGCGACAGAACATTCAGACTCGGTTTTGATGAATGGGAAGTTTTGGCAACGCCAGGGCATACAGAGGATTCCGTATCTTTTTATAATGGGGAATCCGGTGAGCTTATCTGCGGTGATCTTATCATAAACATGAAAGAAAATGGCCGCGGAACATTGAACCGATTTCACTGGAGCAAAGAAATAATGCTAAATTCTTATAATCATCTCTGTGAAACAATTGAACCGGTAATCATCTATCCAGGTCATGGAGAAATCATCAAAGGTGACAAAAATGTACTACTCGGCGTTGAAGCATTTTAGAAAGTTGGAGAGCTTTGCAAAATATCCATATTGTCATTGCGGTGAGCCTTTAGCCCCGAGCGTAGCGAAGGGGGCAAGCGAAGCAATCTCGCAAGATGTTGATAATCCACGAGATTGCCGCGGCACTTCGTGCCTCACAATGACCGGAAACACAATTTTGCAAAAGTCTCGGTCTATCTGCTTGATTTTAATATTGTCTCTGCTCATCCTCATCCAGGGCTGTATGGTAGCCACTAAGGATACCTTGATAGTTTCCCAGATTACCACCCCCTTTAAAGGAACCTATAAAGTTGATCCGTATCTGGAAAAGCACAAGCCTCGCAGTGTAGCGGTACTCCCATTCATTGACCAATCCAAAAGTAAAAAGGGTACTGAAGTTGTACGGAGGGGTTTTTACAATCACTTCAGTTCCATTCCTTATAAGGACGTGGAACTGTACCGTGTTGACCGCCTGTTGAGGAAGGCCGGACTTACAGATCCGGAAATTATCAGTAAAACGTCACCACAGGAGTTGGGGAAAATCCTTAATGTGGATGCGGTGATTTTGGGTGACATTTCTGATTTTGACAAGCTTTTTGCAGTGGTATATTCACAGGTATCTGTCGGTGCGGATATTAAGATGTACGATACGAAAACAGGACACTTTCTCTGGAGCGGTCAGCATGTGGCCCGTATACACGAAGGTGGTATTTCTGTGACACCTATAGGTCTTATTGCCACTGTAATTGCTACAGCCATGAATGTGAGGGATATTCAGCTTCTGCGTGCGTGCGATGACCTCTTCAGGGATATGGTGAAGACTATACCGGCTCCGACCATTGCTGAGGCGCTTCGTCCCCCTGATATTACATTACTTACCCAGGATACCAGAGGCCTTCCAAAGAAGGCCGGTGACGAGATCCGGGTTGTTATCAAGGGTACTCCCGGCATGCAGGCCTCTTTCGATATTGGAGGCTATAAGAAGGGTATTGACATGGCGGAGATTGAGCCCGGCGGTTATCTTGGAACCTACAAGGTCGTGCCGGGGGATAACGTGACAAACGCCATTATTACCGGTTATCTGACAGATGATTCCGGAAATACAGCCCACTGGATTGATGCCATAGGTGCTGTAACGATGGACACCACGCCGCCAGTGAAGCCCCAAAACCTGACAAGCGTGGGTCGGAATAATTTCGTCCTGCTGAAATGGGACAAAAACACCGACTCTGACCTGGCAGGATATCTTGTTTATCGCAGTTCTACACCGCTCTCCGGGTTCAAAGAGGTGGCCAAAACAGAGTTCAGCCACCATCGGGATTCAGAACTTGTTAATTATCAGAAGTATTATTATAAGGTTTCCGCCCTGGACAGGGCAGGAAACGAGAGTGAAAAAACCGATGCTATTGTCGGTATGCCCGTGGCGCCGGGGCCGACTCCGGTGTCTGGTTCCATCGAAGTTGATACAATATGGTACTCCGGTGCCAGTCCCTATGTCATCGAAGACACAGTTATCGTCAAGGATAAAACACTTCTGACCATTGAGCCGGGGACTGAGATACAATCAAAGGGAGGTGCTTTGGTTATTGAAGGGCGTCTTAAGGCTGTGGGGGATGATAAACATCTCATTACCTTTGGCGGGGTAGAGGGAGGAACCTGGGAAGGCATAACCTTCAACAATACAAAAGAAAAGGAAAATCTGATCCGGTTTTCCCGTATTAAAAATGCAAAATCAGGAATAACCTGTAAATCATCCTCACCAAGCATTGAGGCCTGTGAACTGACGGCCAACATGACAGGAATCAGTGTTATTGGTGCATTTTCCAAACCGGATCTGGTCAAAAACACGATACACAAAAATGCAAAAACAGGGATCTTTGCGGCAGACGGGGCACGGCCGAATATTGTTGAAAACAAAATCAGCGGTAATGCGGGAGGCGGAATCGCAGTTCAGAGCGCCTCACCCGCAGTTAAGCATAACTGGATTATTCAAAATGATGGTTCGGGAATTACGGTTCAGAACAGTCAACTGTCGATAACTGAGAACAATATTTATGACAACAAGCCCTTTGATATGGTGGGTTCCATGTCGGGAGAGGCGGTTTCTGCCTGTGACAACTGGTGGGGGAGTTCTAACTGCCTTGATATTCTGAAAAGGATTAGAGGGAAGATCAACATCGGGTCAGTCTTGAATAGCGCCTGGCCGGAGGGCAAATCGATCAAACTTCCCATTTTAGCATCGGCCCTGGGCGGATCTATGAAATCGGATGGATTTCTTATTCTCTCCAACAGTCCTTACAGGATTGTAAAAGATGTCGTAGTCGATGAAGGTGCCACACTTTACATTGAACCGGGTGTTGTAATTAAATTTGACCAGAATACCTCGATAATAGTGCAAGATGGCGGTGTGGTTGCGAGAGGCACAAGTGAAAGTCCGATTTTGTTCACGTCATCGGGAGCAACTCCTTCAGGCGGTGATTATCTGAATGCGGTACGTTTTGAGAAAAAGACAAAGGTAAACAGCTTCTTTAAGTATTGTATTGTTGAATATGCCACCACCGCGTTCGATGTTTACTACGGTGTCCCGGAAATCTCCTATTGTCACATAGCCAACAGTGCGCAGAATGGTGTGTACTGTCGAAACGATGCGGCGCCAAAGATATTTTACAATACTATTGGCGGTAATCTGGGGGAGGGCGGTATAAAATGTGTCGGGATGTCCAGACCGAAGATCAATTACAACAATTTTGCAAATAATATAGTGGCTATACAGGTTTTTTCGACTATACAGATTGATGCGCGTCACAACTGGTGGGGCAATAGTCCGCCTGATAAGAACGTTATCTGGGGAGATAATATCAACATTAAGCCCTGGCTTGAGACTCCCGAGAAAAAGGCATTCTCCGGCAAGTAGCGGAAAGGGGGTCAGGTCTTGCTTTTTGCCATCATGTCGTACCTCTTGGGGGTCAGGATATACACTGAGGTATGATGGCAAAAAGCAAGACCTGACCCCCAGAGTATGGAGTATAATTATGGACAGAAGATTATTCCTGAATTTGCTGGGAAAGGGAGTACTCGCTTCTTCAGCTCTTGGCATTTTCCCATCTCTGGTATGGGGGAAGACGTCGTTCGATTATGCCCTTGAAGGCCAGAACCTTATCCAGAGCGGCAATTATGACGGGGCGCTGAAAGTTTTGAAGGAGGCCGTGCGTCTTGATCCTCAAAGTGACTGGACCTTTGGACTTCTGGGTCGTGCGTACCGTGGTCTTGGCCGTAAGGCGGAGGCAGTGGATGCATTCAGACAGGCAGTTAGGCTGAATCCGGAGGATGTATATTCACGGATGATGATAGAGATCATGACCCAAAAGCCGATTCCAAAGCTGAAGAAGGTAAAAAAGCCTCTGACTCCTCTGGAAAGAAACGCCCTGGAGGAAGAAAAACGAATGCTGAGCCGGCTCCAGTCGGATGAAGGACTCGAATATCAGGTTAAGCGTGTGGTTATAGACGCGGGTCATGGCGGCTTTGACTCGGGGGCTGTGGGATTGAACGGTTTGAAGGAAAAGGATGTAAATCTTGACCTGGCAAAAAAGCTTCATCAAAGGTTGCAGAGTGGGGGGGAGGTTAAAGCTTTCCTGACACGCACCGAAGATTACTATGTTCCACTTAGTGATCGTACCGTTATTGCCAATCAGTATCAGGCTGACCTTTTTATCAGTATCCATATTAATGCTAATAAAAACCGTGAGGCCCATGGATCGGAAACGTATTTTTGTGCCGAAAAGGCTTCCAGCAAAGAGGCGGCCAGGGTTGCCGCGCTTGAAAATGCAGTTTTAAAATACGACAAACCATTCAAAAAACGTCCCGGATATATTGATATTGAAGAGATATTATTTCAGTTTGAGCGTAAGCTCTACTGGAGTGAGAGTGGAAAATTTGCCGGCGGATTTCAGGATCGCTTTAAACAGGGCCTTCCTCTTAAAAGCCGTGGTGTCCATAGCGCCAATTTCTATGTCCTTCGCACGGCGAAGATGCCGTCGATACTTTTGGAAACGGGGTTTATATCAAATTCTAATGAAGAATCGATGCTCAAACAGCCTGCATTTCGGGAGAAGATTGTTGATGCGATTATGAGGGGGCTGGCATGAGAAATAAAACAGGAGTCAGGAGTCAGAAATCAGGAGTCAGGAAGAAATATATTATCTTTGCCGTTTTGCTATTTTTTTTCAGCGGCGGTGCCGCTCTGGCGGTCGATGTCAATGACCTTATCTTCCAGGGGGCTGATTTTCACTATAAGGGAAAGCTCGATGAGGCTATCGGAAAATTCCAGGCAGCCGTCCGGATCGATTCCGGAAATGAATACGCCCATAACCAGCTGGGAATACTCTATGCAAAGAAGGAACGTTTTGGTGATGCCTTTCAGGAATTTTCCAGAGTTGTTCAGATAGATCGCCGGAACACTTTTGCCCTTTTGTGGCTCGGAATACTCCACCTCAGACAGAACGACTTGAATAATGCCTTTGAAAAGTTTCAGGAGATTGTAAAGATTGATCCTGACAATGCAGATGCCTACTATTACCTGGGAGCGATCTATAATTTCAGACATAATCAGGCGAAGGCTATCGAATATCTGAAAAAAGCCCGTGATGCCGATTCGGGAGAAGCTGATACCCACTATCGTCTGGGAAAGGCCTTCCATAATGTTGATATGGTTTATAATGCCCTTCTTGAATACGACAGGGCACTGGAACTAAAGCCATCCTATACCGCGGCTATAAACGAGGCAGGCTGGATATATTACAATCAGGGGAGTTATGAGGAGGCTATCGGGGAGTGGAAAAAGACCCTCAGGATTAATCCCGGGGACGGGGATGCAATATTTAACCTTGCCAAGGCATACAACGATCTGGCGTGGAAAGCGCTTGCGGCGGGAAACAGAAAAGAAGCGGTTACATACTGGAAGAAAACACTGGGAGTAAATCCCAGCAATAAGGCAGCGAAGTATAATCTGGAAAAATACGGAAAATAGAAGATGACAAAGAAAAAACATCATGATTGTATAGTTTCCTAATATTTTTTAACCTTTAGAAAGTGACGACAAATATAGAGAATTCTTGACAAATACTTTTGAGCAAGTATTGTAATTGCCGTATTCATTGAAGCTGTAGCAAATAAGATTAACCCTTTTATCACAAAGAAAGAGGGAATCATGGGCAGATTATAAACAAACCCCGTTTCTCAAATGGAGAGATGGGTTTTTTTGTTTATACGAAACAAAAAAAGGGCGCTGTCCCTATTTTTCTATTTTTTGAACTATAATTTTATGTGGTGCACTTTGAAGTTGAATTCCCCAAGCAGGGCGTAGGTGGTCGATACGACATTTTACGCGTGACGTGACACTGGGGAAAAGGAGTTCTTTACATGACCATTTTCAGCTTGCGCTATCGAACTTTGATATTTCATCTTGCCATTCTTGTTTTTTTCGCTGGTTGCGCGAATGGTAATCAATGCAAGATAGACGACCTGGTTTATTCTGAGAGTCCAATTATCGGTTTCGTGTGGAACACGCAGGGCGGCGGCGACATGCGATTTGCCGTTGAAAGAGAAGGAAAACACTACAAAATTATAGTTGAAAGACACGACTTCCACACAATCAACAGGGTTATTATCCTGACCAATGAAAATGACGAAGCGTATCGCCTTGTTGATGATATATTTGAAAAACGGATTGATCTTTACAATTATGTGTCTGTTCCGAAAGGCGTAACCGGGACATGGACAGAAATTACCTTGATATATACGGATCGCCGGGAGACAGCTATAGACAGGATTGACGCAGTGGGAGATTTGAACATTTTGTATCAGTTCGTTCACAATGCTGTCCAGGCGTTATAAGTGCGATTTTTGATACAAACTTTCAACAGGTAAATGAAGGTGAACGGGAAAGGATTTCCCGATCAACAAAGGAAGGAGATTTTCATGGATAAGATATTGCGTCAAGCTGCAACGTTTGTCTTTGTATTGGTTATTTTGATGTGGGTCTTTACCCCGACTCTGACATATGCACGTACCGTAAATATCAAAGGCCTGGATACCTATATCAAAAAAACCATGAAAGACTGGCAGGTTCCCGGTCTGGGCATAGCCCTCGTCAAGAACGACAAGGTTGTGTTCATGCAGGGATATGGAATACGTAAACTTGGTGAAACCAGGAGGGTAGACGAGAATACAATTTTCCCCATCGGTTCCGCTTCCAAGGCTTTTACCTCGACGGCCATCGGCCTTCTGGTACAAGACAAGAAACTCTCCTGGGATGACCGGGTCGTCGACCATTTACAGGGCTTTCAGATGTACGATCCGTGGGTGACCCGTGAGATCACCGTGCGCGACCTCCTCTGTAACCGGGGTGGCCTGTCCGCAGTGAGCGATCTTCTATGGTATGCCACCGACTATGACCGGGATGAGATTGTCCGAAGGCTCCGCTATATCGAACCGGAATCAAGTTTTCGGTCCCAGTATGCTTACCGGAACTGCATGTTTCTTACGGCCGGGCAGATAATTCCTGCCGTGACCGACATGAGCTGGGACGTCTTCCTAAAAGAACGTATTTTTAAACCCCTGGGCATGAACCGGAGCTTCACCAGCGTGCAGGATTTACAAAAAATTGACAATGTGGCCACACCTCATCTGAAAATGAACGGCAAGGTTACACCCGTACCCTTTCGAAACATTGACAATGTCGGCCCTGCCGGGTCCGTCAATGCCAGCATCGAAGACATGGCCCGGTGGCTTCGCTTCCATCTCGCAGATGGTATGTACGACGGCAAAAGGATTGCCGATGGAGACGTCATTCGGGAAACCCATAAACCTCATACACCCATCTCACTCTCCCGTGAGATCAAGAGCGCCTTCCCTTGGGCACGGCGATTCGATTATTGCCTGAGCTGGGTTTTGGTCGATTACGATGGAGAACTTTGTGTGTACCACAACGGCGAGATCGATGGAATTTACGCTGTCATCGGGTTTATCCCTGAAAAGCAGGTGGGAGTTGTTGTCCTGACGAACTACGAAAACCAGAAGCTCTCTGATGTGCTGTTCCTTCGGGCTATGGATGTGTTGCTTGAACGGACACCGAAGGATTGGAACGACATTTATCTGAAAAACCAGAAAAAGCAAGAAGCGACAATAACAAAAGCCCAAAAAGCATTGGAGGCATCCCGTGTTCGGGAAACAAAGCCGTCACTTGCCCTTGTCTCCTATACCGGCACTTATGAGAACGATATATTAGGAAAAATCAAGGTCATCCTTGAAAACAACAACCTCGTCATGTATCGAAGTTCCATACTTGTCAGCGATCTGACGCACTGGCACTACGATACTTTCCGTGCCGTCTGTCGCGATCGGGCTGTAGAAACGAGAATGGGTCAGACCTTCATTACCTTTAGGCTTAATAGCCAGGGTGGGGTGTCCGAAGTGAATATGGGTGATATGCTGAACTTCAAACGCTTGCCTGATTCGAAAACTGCTGTAGTGAAGTAATGCGGCACTATTGGGATAAAAACACAAAAATGTTTCATCTCCAGGATTGCAATAAATGACGGCAATTGTACATATTAAAATCGAATAAGATAAGGAGGGCTGATTTTATGCGAATAATTATGTCGACACGAGCAAGAGGCGTGGTGTATCCCGTACTTTTCATATTAATGGTGTGTTTTTCTCTGAGCGGCTGTTCCATGGGACCCAAGGCTCTCAAGGGAAATCGTCTCGATTACAACGTGAGCATTCAGAAGAGCAACAATGAAGAACTCCTCATTAATCTAGTCCGTGCGAAATATTACGAGCCGCTGTTTTTCCTTCAGGTGGGATCCATCTCTTCATCATTCAGTTATACGGTCAGTGCGGCGCTGGGGGGGACAATCTTTAGTAAGGGAAGTGATATATTCGCAAATTCCATGTCACCAGAGCTCGGCGCCGGTTATGGAGAAAAACCTACGATTACCTACACGCCGGTCCAGGGGGAGCAGGCGTTAAAGCAGCTTATGGAGGAAATTAATCTGGATCGGTTTCTGCTCCTCACACGGGTAGGGTGGAGTATAGACTCTCTTATGTGGACCGTCGTGCAGCGGATCGGTGAACTCAACAATTATGATCCCGGCATAACGAAGGGTGTAGCCGACCCGTATGGTAAATTTCTTGATCTTGCAGAAATATTTCGCCGGATGCAATCGCGCGGTGACATTGAGTTCGTCGGTGTCGATAAGGAAGGGAAGGGCACTATGCAGTTACGATATGCCGGACCGGAAGAGGCCGACGAAGTTGAGAATCTTCTTGGAATCAAACCTGGGAGGATCAACGCTCCGGACGGTAAGATCATCTCGAGCATCAAACTGACACCGGTCAGGGACCTTACCATCGGTCTCAGGGAAACGGGAAGACGCAATGCAGTGTCAAGTTTAAGAGTTGTTTCGGCATGCTGTATGACCTTGCGCGGAATGTGGAGGTGTCGGAAAAGGATGTGGAAAGGGGGCTGACACAGAACTTTGAACCCCTCGGGGAAAATATGATGAAGCGAAAAGGATTGCATCAGGGTCTTGTTAACGTGCGAAGCAGCTCTGCACGGCCAAGTGATGCGTATGTGTCCGTTTTTTACCGGGGACGCTGGTATTACATAGCGGACGATGATGCCCGGTCCAAGGCGTATTTCGTGCTTGTAGGAATGATCTTCTCCCTCCAGGCGGGAGAACTGCACACGGCTCAGCCACTGTTAACGCTGCCGGTAAACCAGTAATCTTGCTCGCTACTGATAGCGGGCAAATTTTTCATGAACTCGTAAAAAGTCACAAAACTCCCTCTCCCTTGATGGGAGAGGGTTGGGGTGAGGGTGAATGCAGCGTCATTTCACTCACTTGCGTCCCCCTCCCCTTTGTCCCCTCCCGCCAGGGGAGGGGGAATCAGACTTTTTACGAAGCCGTCAATTTTTCATTCAACGATGACAGGAGGATTGATTATGTGTTTAAAAAACAGGATGATTGTTTTGTCAGTTATTATATGGGTTTTATCGATACCGGTAATGCTGCACGCCGGGACTCAACTGCCCCGGGAGATACAGTCAATTATTGATGCGCCCCGGTACGTTCCCTCTCAATGGGGAATTTTAGTGGCGGACCTTAAAACGGGGAAGACAATCTACGAGCTGAACGCAGACAAACTTTTTGCTCCGGCATCTACGACAAAACTGTTTACAATGGCTACCGGGCTTGACACTTTCGGAGCGGATTACCAATTCGAAACTCCCATATATCGCAACGCGCCCGTCAATTCCGCAGGTGAATTGAAGGGTGATCTTATACTGGTGGCCAGCGGTGATCTGACCCTCGGAGGTCGTACGGACGTTAACGGTCACATAACGTTTACCGAAATGGATCATACGGACGCAGGCATGGACGGGCCTCTGTCGGCAGTGTTGACCGAACAGGATCCTCTGGCGGGGATTAACAATCTGGCCTCGCAGGTGGCTGCTTCCGGTATCAAACGGGTATGTGGCGACGTCATTATCGATGATCGTCTGTTCGAAGCAAGTACAGCCGGACACAGTTTCATCAGAACACCCGTCACCGTCAATGACAATCTCATTGATTTTGTGATAACACCGTCTGAACCCGGGATGGACGCGACTGTCAAATGGCGTCCTCACACCTCTGCCTACCGGGTTGACGCTCAGGTAAAAACCGTAGCCTCAACGGAAACGCCCCGTATCCTTATTACATCCGGTGGCTCTAATAGAATTTTAGTCAGGGGACAAATGCCGGCTAAACAGAAGCCGTCAATTCGCGTCTGGCAGGTTGAAGATCCCGCCTCGTTTGCCCGAACACTTCTTATTGAGGCACTTCGACGGGAAAATGTTAAGGTAGATATCTCACCATACGGCAAAAACCCTTCCGACCGGTTACCTGAAAAAAGCGCTTATAAAAAAATGCAAAGGGTGGCCTTATTGAGTTCGCCACCCTATTCCGAAACGGTAAAACTGATTTTGAAAGTCAGTCACAATCTTGGTGCGGATATTGCCCCCCTTTTAGTTGCCGCAAAGAACGGAAAATACACTTTTGAAGAGGGAATGGCTATTGAAGGAGTTTTTCTCAAGCGGGCTGGTGTAGATATTAAATCTATTTCACTTGCCGATGGCCAGGGCGGAGAGCGGGGCGATCTCATTACACCCCGGGCTGCTGTTCAGCTATTAAGATACATGACAACCCGTCCCTGTTTTAAGGCATATCACGATGCGCTGCCGATACTCGGAGTAGACGGCTCACTGGCTCATTCAGTTCCACCCGATAGTCCAGCCAGGGGCAAGGTATTCGCCAAGACAGGCACAATTGTTCAGGGGGATCTTCTGAATGACCGCCCCATTCTCCTGGTGAAGGGATTGGCAGGTTATATAACAACATCCGGTGGTCGCAAACTGGCATTTGCGGTTTACGTGAATAATGTACCCATACAAGAACTCGATGACATGTTAAAAGTCGGGAATGACCTTGGGAAAATTTCGGAAGCCGTATACCTTGCGGAATAAATCAACAGACTCATGAACTGAGGAGCTCTGAAAAAGGAAAGGAGTGAACAGATGAAGAGAACAGGCCTTATAATACTACTTGCTGTTTTACTTATCCTGTCGGTATCCGGTTCCGTACCCGCCGGGGAAACTGCCGGCATGAAAAGTCCGAAATTGATATTCTCAGCGGAATTTGAAGGAGGCAAGCTGTACCGTTCCGGTGAGATCAGGGTGGTAGAACTGACCGGTAACTATCGGCAGATGGGTCGGCAGTACGGGATGCTCCTGAAAGACGACCTGAAGGAACTCTACCACGATGCCATAGACAAGTTCTTTATAAAGAAAAAGGGATTCCCCCTGGAGCGACTTAAAACCATAGCCGGGTCGATCTTCGATCTTTACCCTCGGCGGTATAAGGAAATCATCTACGGAATGGCTGAAACATCCGGACTGGGAGCTGAAAAGCAGATTCTGCTGAATGCTATCGAGTGGTTTCCGAAGATAAACCACCTGTCCTTTGACCATTGTTCCGGCGTTGCCGCCTGGGGTCCGTATACGTCAGGAGGCCCGCTCGTATTCGGGAGAAACAATGACGACGATCCCTTATATAAGGACTTTGCCAGATTTATGGTAGTCTCGGTCTTCAACGCCGCCGACGGGTCCATTCCTGCCGCACTCATCAATTACGCCGGAGTAATATACAACGCCACCGGAATGAACAGCAATGGGCTGTTCATTGAACTGAACAGCGGTCCCTGGATGGGATTCTGTCTGGACAGGACATCTATGTTTGTGACGCTTTTTTCTTTTCTGCAGGACTATTCTTACCTGTCTGAGATGGATAATGCCTTTAATGCTACTCTGCCCAATCTTTCTACTATTGTTAACGTGGCCGATAAAAACGGGGCTTACTCGTACGAATCTTCGCTCTATGACACGAGGCGAAGGAATCCGGAACGTGACGGCTTCATGGCAGCCACAAACCACTTTATGGGTTCAACGTGGAAACTGACGCAGATCGACGACAGTGTGCTGCCCGAAACAAGCTATAAGAGGTATCGGAACCTTCTCGCCCTTGGAGAAAAGTACCGGGGCAAATTCACCCCTCAGATTATGATGAAAGTTCTTGATACCTCCATCGAAAATGGCGGTCCCACAGATACGGAAAAGACAATATACCAGGTCATTGCTGTCCCCGCGGAGTTGAAAATTTGGCTCAAGGTTCCCGGCTTCCAGGATTGGGCTGAGGTCGGACTTGGCCCGCTGTTCAGGAAAAAATAACCGGGGGGTGCACTCCGCAAGCCCCGCCTTGTAGTAGGCGGGGCCAAGGGGCGCAATATAAAACAAACATATTCCTTTTGATCTCAGCATGATTGCGAAGTACAGCGTTCCTGTAATCCGGTAAAACATTCACGATAATTCAGTATCAGATATTTTATAGTTGCTTAAAATTGATGCACTCGTAAAAAGTCAGTTTTTGTCACCCTGAATTTATTTCAGGGTCTCTAACTTGCTGAAATGTTTAGATGCTGAAACAAGTTCAGCATGACAAATGACACATTTTGAGACTTTTTACGAGACTGTCAAAATTAACAAGGAGGTGTCATTATGAATCGGCGCGATTTTATCAAGGCGGCTCTTATTTCTTCCGCCGGCATCGGTGTCATGTTGGAGGCGGTTCCATCCTGCGCACGGGGTATCTCAGCCTCGGCCTTCACGGGCAGGGCTGGAGTCCGGTGCTACAAGGGTCCACCCAAGGGGGTTATTCTGACATCCTTGAGCGATTTTTTCAAGATCGGTCCGGGTCCTTCCAGTTCCCACACCATCGCACCTCTCAGGATCGCCGCTAACTTCAGAGAAGCGTTAACGAAAATTCCCAGGGAGAAACTGGCGCAAGCGCGGAAAATCGAGGCACGACTGTATGGTAGCCTGAGCAGTACCGGTAAGGGGCATCGAACTGATCGCGCAATAATTGCCGGCCTGTTAGGCCAGAAACCGGAAACCTGCGACACCAGGCTGATGGAGGAGCTTGCCGATGAAAAGAAAACCTACACCGCCACCATCAGCGGCGTGAATTTCACCATCGGTCAAGACACCATCGTCTGGGACAAGGTCGAGCACAACTTTCCCTTTGTCAACACCTTGATAATGCGACTGGTTTACGGCAAGGGGTCCGAGATTTTCTCAAGGGAGTATTACTCCACCGGCGGTGGCTTCTTTGAGTGGAAGGGCCAGGAGCCAGAGGCTCGGGGCAAACCGGTCTATTCCTACGGCAGCATGACCGCCTTCCGTCGCCTGGCAGCGGAGCGTAAAAAAAGTCTGCACGAGATCATCCTGGAAAACGATATGGCGGTTATGGGTGTCGGTGAGAAGGACATACTGGCCCACATGGATCTTGTGCTCGATACCATGGAAAACGGTGTGAGGCAGGGATTGAAGGAAGAGGGTTTGCTTCCCGGACCTTTCGAATTTCATCGCAAGGCCAAGCGCATCCACCAGCAGGCACTGAAAATGAAGGGCGGCGATAACTTTATGGGATTGCTCAGCAGCTATGCCCTAGCCGTTTCTGAAGGCAATGCCGCCGGCCGGCTGGCCGTAACTGCGCCGACCCTTGGCTCGGCCGGTACCATCCCGTCGATAACATATGTGATGAAGCACCACCTGAAGTACTCACAGGACACCATGCGCAAAGGGCTGTTGGCTGCGGCGCTGGTGGGATTTCTGTGCAAAAATAACGCCAGCGTTGCGGGCGCTGAGGTTGGTTGCCAGGGCGAGATCGGTGTCGCTTCATCCATGGCAGCAGCAATGATTACGTATGCCAGTGGAGCCTCCCTTGAAGCCACCGAGGTGGCGGCAACCATCGCACTGGAACACCATCTGGGCATGTCCTGTGATCCGGTGGGAGGCTTCGTGCTGATTCCCTGCATCGAACGGAACGCCTTTGGTGCCATCAAGGCCTACAACGCCTATCTCATGGCCACCAACGAAATTACCTCTCAGCATTGGGAAGACCTGGACCGGGTTATCGCGGCTATGCTGGAGACCGGGAAAGCCCTGCCACAGGCTTATAGAGAGATGGGCACCGGCGGGCTGGGAGTGACTATGGTAGACTGCTGACTTTGGTGACGACCCGAACGCATAAATAATTTTTATCTGTATTACCCTTGGGAGTGTATACCCTTGATATACGAATATATAACGGCCACTAATTTTTAAGGGATAATTAGTGGCTGTTCCCAATTTACGTATAAAGATGGAGATTAGGGAGGTGTAATATGATGGTATTTAAGAAGAACAGATTAATCTGGATTTGTGAAATATTTTTTGTCATTTTTCTCATAACCCTATTTTCTGCGAATATCTATGCCCAAACCGCAAAGGTGGGGCAAAAAGCTGAATGGGAGTATCCAAAAAAGATTTTGATGCATACTCCCGGAGATGAGATATTCATGGGGGTATTGCATCCGGAGGCAGCACTTTATGAAAAACCATTCAGCCTGAAAATTGCCGATGCCGAACATTTAAAATATATAGAAAGGTTACGCAAACGCGGTGCCGAAGTATATAGGGTTGTCGATATGCTGCTGAAAGGTACCATTGATAAACAGGGACGACCTACACCTTCCCCCGAACTGGACGCGCTTAGAAGATTTGCAGGAGAGTTTCTGAAATTTGACAGTTCTGCCATTGAAGAACCGGACAAAAGCCGGCAGAAAAAATACAAAAAGGAAATTCTCTCCAAGTTAACTCCTTACGAGTTAATAAAGATAATTCTTCAGCGACCTACCATCCATCTGCATCAAACCGACAAAAATACAGGTATGAGCGCCACCTATGAAGTCAGCCCTGTGATGAACCTCTACTTTCTGCGAGATCAGATGATAACCACGGCAAAAGGTGTCGTTATTGCAAAAATGAATTCAGTTCAGAGAGCTCCTGAGACAAAAATCATTAAATTTGTCCTGAAAAAAATGGGGATAACCCCTATCTATGAAGTGAAAGGAACAGGCAGGTTGGAAGGAGGAGATTATTTTTCCGCAGGTGAAGTGGCTCTTATCGGGCAGGGATTACGAACAAATGCTGAAGGGATAAAGCAGCTCCTTGACAATCAGGTTTTTGGAACTCCCCTGGTCGCTGTTGTAAAAGATAACTGGGAAAACCAGGAGGAAATGCATCTCGATACGTACTTCAATATTATCAGTTCCAAGCTTGCGGTAATGATTGATTTCAGGATGAATGTTCCCGGGAAGGAACCTGAACTGAAGGGAATTTCAACGAAAGTAGATGTTTACAGGCTTGATGATGAAGGATATAAACTCGTAATCAAGAACAGGGATTTTCAGCAATATCTTGAGAAAGATCTCGGATACACAATAATTCCGGTCTCACGAAAAGATCAGAATCTTTACGGCATCAATTTCCTGACAGTCGCTCCGAACAAGATTTTAGGAATTGACGGTGTGAGCAAAGAATACAAAGATACGCTAAAGAAAAACGGCGTTGACGCCGTCTGGATGGATTTCGGGGAACTGACGAAAGGCTACGGTGCCGCCCATTGCACAACGCAGGTACTGCTTCGTGAAAATGTTTCAAAAAACAAAGACACGACAACCGGTAAATAATTTCACAGAGAGGTAAGCCATGGTTAAGAGAATACGTCTTTTCTTATTCGTTTTAATTCTGTTTATTATAGGATGCGCGTCCGGCAACCTGATACAGACAACGGATACTGTATTTATGGTTTCTCCTGATGACTTTGCCTATAATAAACAAACTGCAGCTTCAAACGTTTTTCAGCATAATGATACTCCGGTTTTGGAAGCCAGAAACCAGGCAATGGATCAGTTCAACAAAATGGTAAAAAAACTGCAGTCGGAAAATATCAGAGTTATTCACGTAAAAAGCAGAAATGATATTAAAACACCCGATGCAGTTTTTCCTAATAACTGGTTTTCAACACACCGAAATGGAGAAAGAGGTACCGCAATTGTTATATATCCAATGGCTACTCCGAACAGGAGAGACGAAGTTCGTGTTGATCTTTTGAAAAGCAAACTCAAAGAAAACGGAATGAAAATTTCAAAAGTAATCGATCTGAGACATTACAATAAACAGAACAAGGCACTGGAAGGAACTGGCGCCATGGTTCTTGACCGCATTCATAAAGCAGCTTTTGTTTCTTTGTCTCCCCGGGCGAATAAAGAGTTACTGGAAGACTTCTGTAAACAGCTTGGTTATCGTCCTGTGATTTTTCACAGCTATGATAAGGGGGAACTCATTTACCATACAAATGTAATGATGTCTGTCGGGACTGATTATGCTGTGATTTGTTCAGAAAGTATAACGGACAAAAGCGAAAGAAAGATGGTGTTGAATGAATTGAAAAAACTCGGGAAAAGAATTGTAGAGATTTCTCCTGAACAGATGGAGCATATGTGCGGTAATATTCTTCAGCTTCATACCACAAATGGGGAAAATGTGATTATTATGTCTACTACAGCATATAAAAACTTCTCCCGTGCGCAAAAAAAAGAATTAGAAAAATCAGGTGCCATAATTCCTTTCGACATACATACAATCGAGAATATCGGAGGGGGCAGTGCCCGGTGTATGGTAGCAGAAATATTCCATCACTCGTTATTTTGAGAGCACAGGAATGAAACAATGGCATCTCTATATCATCAGATGTGACGACCGGGATTTATACACCGGCATCAGCACGGATGTGCAGCGACGGGTAGCCGAACATGTCTCGGGCAATCGGAAGGCGGCGAAATACACCTGGTGACCCCAATCCTGCTGATATGAAGACATTTACCGGAATGAATGGATTATAAATAAGATGATTATACAAATAAAATAACGTAGCGGGACAACACGATAAATTAAATAGAGATGGGGGGCCTTATGCATAACAATGACCATAACAAGAGCATAAAAGTTCTGTCCCGAAGAGACTTTTTAAACGGCCTGATTATAAACGAGAGTGTTTCTTTCAGGATGATGATGGTTAGTGAGGGACTATGAAGTTCGAACAATACAATATTTCAGAAGAAATAAAAAAGAATCTGGCGCAGCTCGGCTTTAAGAGACCGACAGATATACAATTTAAATCAATCCCGTCAATCATGAAGGGTGAGGACGTTCTTGCCATAGCCCAAACGGGAACGGGCAAAACGGCTGCCTTTGCCATTCCGCTCATTGACAGAATCCACGGTAAAAAAAGCAGTAAACGGTCTGCCGGTATTAAATGTATCGTTATGGTCCCGACTCGTGAACTGGCACAGCAGATCGGCGGCGTTTTTAAAGATCTTGCAAAGCATACCAGAGTAAACGCTTTCTCGCTTCATGGTGGTGTTGAGCAGGACCCGCAGATTAAAAAGCTTCAGGCGGGAATTGATATCCTTGTTACAACGCCTGGGCGCATGTTTGATTTGATCAATCAGGGGTATATTAATCTCGGGAGTGTTGAAGTTCTGGTCCTCGATGAAGCCGATCGTATGCTGGACCTGGGGTTTATCGCGGATATTAAATATGTCAAGAAAATGCTGACCCGAAAGCATCAGACTCTTTTCTTCTCTGCAACCATCAATAAGGAAATCAAAAAGCTTGCTTATTCGCAGGTTAAAAGTTCCGCGATTCGGATTCAGCTCTCTCCTGAAGATCCCGTCTCGAAAAATGTTTCTCACTTTGTCATGTTCGTCGAAATGGATGACAAGCGGTTTTTCCTGGAGGAATTTGTCAAAGATAACCCGGACAGCAAGATCATCGTATTTGTCAGAACCAGGGTTCGCGCTGAAAGGGTGACAAAAGCAATGGAACGGGTTAACATACGCTCTGTTACGATTCATGGTGATAAGGAGCAGCACACGAGAACCGATGTGATGCAGAAGTTCAAGGACGGCGAATGTAATATCCTGATCGCAACGGATGTCAGTGCCAGGGGAATTGATATTCCTGATGTTAATTATGTCGTAAATTATGACTTGCCCGATAATCCGGAATACTATGTCCACAGAGTGGGAAGGACCGGGCGGGGCATCAAAAAAGGGATTGCCATTTCATTTTGCAGTACGGATGAGAAAGAGCGTCTTGACGAGATCCAGCAGTTATTGAAAAAAGACATTGAGGTTATAAAAATCAGTAAAGGAGATTATGTCCAGACAATTGCTCCCCCCCCGGAGAAAAGTTTACACGAGTTGATTGATGATTATGAGAACCGGCAGAAGAAAAGGCCGGGAAAAGTCAAAAAAAGAAAATGACCGGCGGCCCGGCGAAAATTTTCACCCCCCAAAATAGACATTGATCCTTCCAATACAGTAGGACAGGTGTCCCGCCTGTCCACAATAGTGAATCGCCGTAGACAGCCGAGACGGCTGTCCTGCGGGATGGGGAGGACAGTCTTTATTTCCAATGTCTATTTTGGGGTCACTCATATTCTTTGACAGGCGTGCAGGAGTGTGATAGAAGCGCTGCCCTGCTTAATCATCGCATAGACATATTCTGTACATACATACGTTTCATTGTGGTACATTATCGGCAGTCGATTGGAACTCTGGGAACTGGCGGAAAGTTACATTCTGTCTGTCATGAGCACATGCCCGGTTTGAAGAGACATTTTGCGAAACGGTTACAATTAAATATTACAATATGTGGAGGAAAGTAATGAAAGACTGTTCAAAAATCAATTTTTTCAGTGGCGGACTGAAAGGCGCGGAAACTGCTTTTGGAGAAAATGCAGAGAAGTGGGGAATCCGTGAAGTCACTTTTTCGTTCCCGGGATATAACCTCACTCGTGAAAAGAATGTTACGATCTTAAGTGATGAGGAATTGAAATGCGGCGATGTCAGCATGGAGATTGTTTCCAACCGCATGGGGAGACGGTATACTCATGCCGACAAAATCAGAAAAGTATTCCAGGTTATTTTCCATATGGTCAACAAAGGTTTTCAGGTTATAGCGGTGGGAATAATCATGGAAGACGGAACCGTTAAAGGTGGAACGGGCTGGGCTGTTGAACTGGCAAAATTCTTTAACCGGCCGGTGAGCGTTTTCGATCAGGAAACAGCCCACTGGTATACGTGGAAGGACAGCGTCTGGGAAAAGGACACACCCGTCATCAGTTATGATTCGTTCTGCGGGACGGGGACGCGAAACCTGACTGAAGAAGGCCACAAAGCAATTAATGACCTTTTTGAGCGATCTTTCGGTTAGATACTGGAAGAAAACACTGGGAGTAAATCCCAGCAATAAGGCAGCGAAGTATAATCTGGAAAAATACGGGGAATAGAGATGTGACTCTAATCTTCGCATAAAAAGAGGCTTAGAGCGATAAACTCTAAGCCCCTTTTTATTGTTTGGTAGCGGGGGCTGAAGGGAATTCCCATAGTATCTTTCAGGTCATTCTTGAGGCGTGGTCGGGTGGTTCGGAAAAAACAGCTTGCTTTATTATGAATATGGAGTAAAATGCGATATTCATTGTAGGGTATTATCTTTTTTGTTATGAGAGACTGCTATATCAAACCGCGCAATCCTCTTGTATAGGATTATGCGGTTTTTTGTTTTTAGCGGTTTCGGGATAAAAATGGCTATGATAGAGGGCCGTATAAAAAGGAGTAGTTAGAAAAATAAACATTATGAATACATTTGCAGATATTGGCATTAACAACGATATCCTTAAAGGGCTAACATCCTTAGGATTTCAAGAACCAACGCCGGTTCAGGCACAGGTCATTCCATTAATGCTGGAACGACGAGTAGATCTGGTAAGCCTGGCGCAAACCGGAACAGGCAAAACAGCAGCGTTTGGCCTTCCATTGATTCAGATGACAAACACAAAAAGCGGGCAAACGCAAGGGTTGATTCTGTGTCCTACGCGGGAGCTTTGCGTGCAAGTAGCCAGAGATTTGGAAGCCTTTTCCCGGCATGTTGAGGGATTAAAAATATTAGCAGTTTACGGTGGTGCAAGTATTGAGCAGCAGATTAAAGCCTTGCGTAAAGGTGTCCAGCTTATTGTTGCAACCCCGGGCCGCTTAAATGACTTAATCAGGCGCGGTAAGGTTGACATATCCGGTGTGCGTTATGTTGTGCTTGATGAAGCTGATGAAATGCTGCAAATGGGTTTTCAGGATGAATTAAACGCCATACTGGCCCAGACACCCTTAGAAAAAAATACATTGTTGTTTTCGGCAACGATGTCGAAAGAAGTTGCAGCTATAGCCAGTAAGTATATGTCTGATCCTGTTGAGGTTACAATCGGTAAGCGCAATGCAGGCGCAGAAAATGTGAGTCATGAATGTTACATGGTTCATGCCAGGGATCGCTATATTGCTTTGAAGCGAATCGTAGACAATTGCCCCAATATTTATTCAATTATTTTTTGCCGTACTCGGCAGGAGACCAATGCAGTAGCCAATAAATTGATTCAGGACGGGTACAACGCCGATGCTTTGCATGGAGATTTGTCCCAGGACCAGCGTGATCAAGTGATGAAGAAATTCCGCTGCAAGAATCTGCAAATACTTGTGGCAACCGATGTTGCTGCTCGTGGCCTGGATGTTAATGATCTGACCCATGTGATCAATTACAATCTTCCTGACGATCTTGGCAATTATACCCATAGAAGCGGTCGTACCGGCCGGGCTGGACGTACTGGGATATCTGTTGCCATCGTTCACATGAAGGAACACTTTAAGATCAGGGAAATTGAAAAAAAGCTTAATAAGAAGTTTAAGCAGTGCCGGATTCCTTCAGGCGTGGAGATTTGTAAAAAACAGCTGGCTAGCCTGGTTGATGTCGTTATGAAAGTTGAGGTGGACCACGACCAGATTGATCCACTGTGTGCAGAAATTTTAGAAAAGCTCGGATCCCTGGATCGCGAAGAGCTTATCAAGAGATTTGTTTCTTTGGAGTTTAATCGGTTCCTGGAATATTACAAAAATGCTCCTGATCTCAATGTAAGTGATGGGGCGAAAAAACGGCAGGGTACAAAAGAACGGCAGGGTGAGGAGTCTGCTAACAATTCAAACCACAAGCAGAAGTTCACCCGTTTTTTTCTTAATGTTGGCCGGCGTGACGGGATTATGCCCCAGGGTCTGATTGGAAAGATTAATGGTGTTCCTGGTGGTGGGCGCATTAAATTAGGAAAGATTGAAATTATGCGGAACACGGCTCTGCTTGAAGCAGATAGCAGATTTACACCCCAAATACTTGATGTTTTTCAGCATGTTAAAATCAATGGCAAAACAGTTTCCATTGAGGTTGCCCGAGGCAATAACGGCACAAGTCGGCCCAAACATGGCGGAATACGCCACCGTAAAGGGCGCAAGTTAAGACTGCATAGAGAGCGTAGCGTTGAAACCCAGCAAATTTATTGATGTTGTGGAGACTGGCAACACATACAGTTGCAGCAAATCGTGGTGCAGCAAAAATTCCAAGGAGAGTGATAATGGAAATTTATGTTGGACAACTGCCTTACAATGTAAACGAAAGTGAATTAAAAGAACTCTTCTCAGAGTTTGGTGAGATTGCCAGTGTCAAGTTGATCATGGATCACTATTCAGGAAGATCGAAAGGCTTTGGTTTTATCGACATACCGAACAATTCAGAAGCAGATGCAGCGATAAAAGCCTTGAATAAAAGCATGTTCAAGGGAAGAGAGATCAAAGTAAACCAGGTGCAGGAAACGCGCCGTGAAAAACGTTCGAAACGTCGTTCTCGATATTAGACTGATTTGCCTGGATCGATAAGGGGGCAAATCTATGTTTGACCCTGAGCAATCTATTTCCTCATGTCCGGAACCTCCTTTATCACACCATGACAGAAACGGACATTTGCGCCCAACACGAAGCATTAATAAGGACACAACCATGATAACCGCATCCAACATTGCTCTCTCCTATGGCAAGAGGGTCATCTTCCAGGACGTCAATATCAAGTTCACCCCTGGCAACTGCTACGGCCTGATCGGGGCGAACGGCTCCGGAAAATCCACCTTTCTGAAGATCCTGGCAGGTCAGCTTGAGCCTGATCGGGGCGAGATTACCAAGGGGCGGGGAGAGCGCATCGCGATGCTCAGCCAGGACCAGTTCGCCTTTGACGAGTACACCGTTTTCAATACCGTGATCATAGGCCATAAGAAGCTCTACAAGGTGATGGCCGAGCGTGAGGCCCTCTATTCCAAGGCTGATTTTACCGAGGAAGACGGCATCCGTTCCGGAGAGTTGGAAGCCAAGTTCGGTGAAATGAACGGCTATGAGGCAGAGACAGAGGCCGCGGTGCTGTTAAACGGCCTCGGCATCCCGGAAGAGATGCGTCAGAAAAAGATGAAGGAGCTTGACGGCAGCGATAAGGTACGGGTACTGCTG